>JAIELU010000244.1 GCA_019752775.1 Campylobacterales bacterium
CAGAGCTAACCTTCTACCAGATTCTTCTGCAGGCAAGTCACGTTCTTTAGTAGCTTTTATTTTTAGTAGTGATATTTTATTTAAATCAGCAGTTAGTTTTTTATTTGTAGGAGCATCTTTTATAGTAAAAGATGTTTTTTATATCATAAATTTTAAAGGATAATTTTATGTACACAAAAGAAGAGATTTTTAAAGCAGTTTCAACTGTAAATGACCCAGAAGTTGGCTTTAATCTAGTAGAAATGGGTCTTATTTATGATGGTGTTTGTGATGAAAAAATGAATGTAATTGTGACAATGACTTTAAGTACAAAAGCTTGTCCTTTACATCAAATGATTTTACAATGGGTTGAAGAAGCAGTTTTAAGAGAGCTTGAAAAAGTTGAACATGTTGAGATTGATTTAGTTTGGGAACCAGTTTGGAATATTTCAATGGCGACAGATGAAGTAAAACAAAAACTTTCTTAAATAAATATAGTTAGATTAATTTAATCTAACTATAAATAACTCTTCTTGTAGTTTCATTTGTATCTTTTTTTATTTGGTCATAAAGTAGTTGATATTTAACTTTGTCATTAAAAGAAATAGGCGTTCTAATTGATTTATATTCTACTAAAGTCCCATCTTTATAAACACCAGAAACTTCAGCATAAACCCAATAAAAGCCTTCATCTTTTCTTTTGTTTTTTACAACTCCACTCCATGAACCTTTTATATCTAAATCTTTCCAAAGTTCTTTGAAAATAGATTTTGGCATATCAGGATGTCTTACAATATTATGAGGTTTTCCTATTAGTTCATCGGCTGTATAACCTGAAATAAAAGCAAATGTTTCATTTACATAAGTAATATTACCTTTTAAATCTGTTCTTGAAACTATTAGTTCCTCTTTTGGAACAATAGTTTCACATAAAAAATTTCCCGATAAAAATTCCATATTATCTTCCTGTTTTATCAAATGATTCAGCAAATCCCTCTAAATCTTTTTTTCTTAAATCTCCATTATAAACTATATTTGAAGCATCAATTGTTGGGTCATTTAGAACTTTTGGTACAGCATCTGCATTTTCTAATACTTCCATATGAGAACTTAATTCATCTTCACTATAAGCCATTTGCATATCAGCACTCATAACATAAGGAATTGCTTCAATAACTTTTAGTTTTTTTAGTTCTTCTTGAACTCCATCACCTTCAATTGTAATAATGATTCTTCCTAACTCATCATGCATATGATAATCACATACATCACAGTTTTTTAAAGATTCAACAACTTCGTTTATATGTTTTGGCAATGTTTTTACAACGATACTTGAAATATTCATTTTATAATCCTTTTAATTTAATCAATTTTATAATAATTTATCTTTTTATCATCACTTGATACAAAAATTTCATTTTCATTTATAAATAAAATATTTGTTAAAGTGCTTCTATTTTGTGTTAATTTATATAAATTTTCTTTTGTATTTATATTAAAAACCGTTACATTATTTTCTTCATCACTTGCAAATGCTGCTAGTTTTGCGCTTGGACTTAAAGCAACACTATATATTAAAAAAGAAGCTTCTTTATAATATGAGTTTTTTTTGTCTAAAGTATAAATCGCACATCTTCTATCTTGTCCTGCTGTGATAATCAAATCTTTTTTAATATCAACTTGGAAAACATTATCAAGATTTAAAGTATCGAATTTTTTTATTTGACTTAAATCTTTTGCATTAACCATAGTTAAAATTCCACTTTCATCTGCAACTACAACTTTTGTTTTATCTTCATTTAATTTGAAGTTTGAGAATTTTGATTGAGATATTTGCGTCTCATTTATAATTTTTTTATTTTTAATATCGTAAATATAAATTTGATTTGAAAGTAGGGCATAAATTATGTGATTTTCATCTATAAATTTAGCATAAGCAATAAATAATCTATCTTTATCTTCAATAATTTTATTTAATTTCCCATCTTTATAAATATCAATATTTCTTCCACCATTTTCACCTTGAGATAAAATCAGTAAATCATTTTCTAAAATATCAATACTATAAACCCTTGCATCTATGCTTTCATTCATAAAATCTTTGATTTTTGGAACTTTAATTGAATCAATTTTTTCTTTTGTTTTTAAATCAAAAATATCAACACTTGAAGCAGTAGTTGCCACATATAAATGTTCATTTTTTAAAACTAAATCAGTTACTCCACCACTTACGGTTAAAGAATAATTTGGAATTAAATCTTTTGCCCAAGAACTAGATAAATATAAACAAATAGTTAAACATGTAAATATAATTTTTCTCATTTATTCTCCTTTATCTCACAATTTTTATGGCATTTGTAGGACATGTTTTTATACAAAATCCACATGAAGTACAAGAGTCATTTATACTTGGTCTAAACATACCTAAAAAATCTATTGCATCATCTAAACATGGGTCTTTACAAGAGAAACACATTGTTTTATTCCATGATAAACAAGATAATACATCTATTTCTATTTTTATATCAATTCTTTTTTTATCTTCAATGCTTAAAACTTCATTGGGACAAGCTTCTGCACATTTATCACAATAAGTACAACCACTTAATGTAAAATCAAGTTTTGGAGTAAAATCTTCTTGAATAAATATTATATTTTCTTCACAAACTGTAGCACAAATACCTTCACAATCTTTACAGTTTGTAAAGAAAATATCTTCGTTTTTAAAGTAAGGAGGTCTTATTATTTTCTCTTGTTTTTCATCTTTTTTAAATGATGAAACAAGAGAACTAAACAGTTCTCTTCTTTTCATTATTTTTTATTTTTTAGAGTATCTAAATCATCAGTCATAACTTCGTTCCAAGTTGAATGACTTTTCCCATCTTTTCTTGTATAGTTAGATTTAAAAGTATTCTCAACAGCTAAACTTCCAGTACTTTGAGGTGCATGACAAGCAGTACAATTGAATCTTGCATTTGATATTGTGTCAATTGGTTTTATTGAAGTTTCATTTTTCATATTATCAACTTCTTTTACAAAACTACCATCACTTTGAATTGTATTTTTTGGTCTAAAATCAATATAGTGTGATTTTCCAATTGGTGTTGCATTCATAGATGCCGCAACTGATACATCGTGACAACCAATACACATATTATTATCTGGTGTAATCTCTAACATTCCTTCAACATCATGTGGAATCATAGGAGGAGCATTTTGGTAAGCTCTTTCTATTTTATATCCACTCATTGGTTGTGAAGTACTATATTTTGTCTCATCAGGAGCAGCTTTGTCTTCTGAATATATGTCAACTTTTCTTAAACCTAACGAATCTTCCGTCACTGTTTTTGGTGCACTTGCAGCAAATAATATTGTTGTTGCTACTGTTATTGCTAAAGCTAATTTACCTAACTTCATTTTTGTTTTCCTTTTTTAAATTTTTTATTGAAAAATTAAGAGCATCATCATCACAAACTTCTACACATCTTCCACAGTTTGTACATTCACCGCTTAACACAGGAATAGAAGTTTTTGTAACCATATGTAAAACTTGATTTTCAGGACAAACTTCTTTACATTTCATACAAGCTGTACAATTATCAGCATTGTGATGAACTCTTATTAAACTAAATCTTCCAACTAGTGAATAAAATCCACCAAGAGGACAAATATGACCACACCAACCATTTTTTAAAACAAATAAATCGAAAAGAAAGATTACAAGTATTGCAGCCCAGCCAAATCCTAATCCAAATATGATTCCTCTATGAACCATAGAAATAGGAGACACTAACTCAAAAGCAGCAACACCCATAAAAAAAGATATTACAAGACTAATTACGATTACCCAATATCTTATATTTCTTGAAGCTGGTTGTTTTTTTTGGATTTGATTAAATCCAAATTTTCTTCTTAAGTAATTTGCTAAATCTGTAATAATATTTACAGGGCAAACCCAAGAACAAAAAGCACGACCTCCAACAATCATATAAAATATAAGAATAAAAAAAGCTCCAAGTAAAATATCAAATGATATAACCGCACCTGCAAAAAACATTTGTAAAACAGCATAAGGATCACTTAATGGAATAGTTTTTGCTACTAATGAAGAACTTAAATTCCCCATCAAAATATTTATTCCATATAAGTTTGCAATTACATATAAAACCATAATAGATATTTGAGAGATTCTTCTAGCAATTATGAATCTATATTTTTTGTAAATATTATTTATCATTTTAATAAATCCTCCATATCATTGCTATTATTCAAAGAATCAACTGCACTATCTTTACTTATTTTTGTTTTTGTAGTAGTGCTTGTAGCATTTTCTACTCTTTCTTCATCTTTTTTATCCCAACCTTGTACATAATGATCTCCAACTTTACCCAAAGCTATATTTCTAGGAAGTACAAAAATCGCTGCTTTTTGTGTAACGCATGCTTTTTCACACAATCCACAACCTGTACACACATCTGTATGAACAATTGGTTTTAAAAAGGCGTGTTTTCCAGTTCTTTCATTTTTTGTATATTCAATACTAATAGCATCTCCTAAAAGTGGACATGCTCTATAACAAGCATCACATTGAATACCCCAAAAAGCAATACAAGAACTATCATCAATAACAGCCACTCCCATTTGAGCTTTTGTAATGTCTAATTTTTTTTCTTCATTTTGTACTGATTTTATATTTAATGCTCCTGTTGGACAAACAGGAACACATGGAATATCAACACACATATAACAAGGAATTTCCCTTGGAATATAAAATGGTGTTCCAAGAGGTTTATTATCTCCTGGTTTTGCTAATCGTAAAGTATCAAATGGACAGGCTTCTACACACATCCCACATTTTATACATGTTGCTAAAAAATCATCTTCTTTAAGTGCAGCAGGTGGTCTTAATATTAATGAAGTAGCTTTTACTTCATTAACGAAAGCACTCCAAGTTAAACCTCCAAGAATTGCTAGACCTGTGGCTCTAGCAATTGTTAGAAAAAATTTTCTTCTTTCAGTTATTGGTAGGTTTTTTTCTATTTTCATCTTTTATTTCTCTTTAAGCTTTTATGCTTGATAAATTTTTACCGCACATTTTTTAAAGTCAGTTTGACCTGATTGTGGACAAGTTGCATCTAAACAAACTTTATTGATAAATACTTTTTCATCAAACCAAGGTACAAATACTAAACCTCTTGATGGTCTATTTCTTCCTCTTGTTTCAACTCTTGCTTTTACTTTTCCTCTTCTTGATTCAACCCAACATAATGCACCTTGTTTTACACCGTATGTAATAGCATCTTCAGGATGCATATAACATAATGCTTCTGGAACAGCTCTATAAAGTTCTGGAACCCTCATAGTCATAGTTCCTGAATGCCAATGCTCTAGTACTCTTCCTGTACATAACCAAACTGGATATTCAGTTGATGGAATTTCCGGTGGATCCATATATGGTCTTGCAAAAATTTTCGCTTTATTTTTTAATGATTTTTTAGTTTGGTCTTTAACACCTAATAAATCTCCTTGAGCTAACTCTTTTGCTAATGTTCCATAGAATGCAAAATCACTATCTGGATTTGCTTTTTTAGCATAAGGATCATATTTAGTATTAAATCTCCATTGTGTTTCTTTTCCATCAACAACTGGCCATTTTAATCCTCTTACTTTATGGTAAGTATCAAAGTCAGCTAAATCGTGTCCATGACCTCTTCCAAATCCAGCATACTCTTCAAATAAATATTTTTGAATAAAGAATCCATAACCTTTGAATACTTTTCCATCAGATCCTACAACTTTTCTTGAATCACCAAATCCTTCACTATTATCATATCCAGCTTGAATAGGATCTTTTTGATCTAATTTGTAAGATTGAGCTTTTTTATTTGCAAATAAAATTTCAAACATAGTTGTATTTTCATTATATCCCATAGCTTTTGCAGCTGCAATAACATCTGGAAGTTTGATTTCACCTTTTGAACTTAAAAGTGATTGTTCACCCCATAAATCTTTTACAGTAAATCTTTTTGAAAGTTCAACCCATTGCCATGTATCAGACATTGCATCTCCAACTGGAACTACTTGTTGTCTCCAAAGTTGAGTTCTTCTTTCAGCATTTCCATATCCACCCCATTTTTCATAAATCATGGCAGATGGTAAAATTAAGTCAGATACTTTTGCAGAAATTCCTGGGTATCCATCTGATGTTACGATGAAGTTATCCATTTCTCTTGCTGCTTTAATCCAATGTGTTGCACTTGCTGTATCTTGGTATGGATTACAAACATTTACCCAAGCAAATTTGATATTTCCATCTTCAATATCTCTATGGATTTTCATAATATGTTGGTGACCTTTTGGATTTAAAGTTCCAGCAGGAATTGCCCATGCATTTTCAGTAATTTCTCTATGTTTTGGATTATCTACCATCATATCAGCAGGTAATCTATGTGCAAATACTCCAACTTCTCTAGCTGTTCCACAAGCTGACGGTTGTCCTGTTAGTGAAAATGCTCCAGAACCTGGTTTTGCTTGTTTATTTAATAAGAAGTGAACATTATAAGCTAAAGTATTTACCCATGTTCCTCTTGTGTGTTGGTTCATTCCCATTGTCCAGAAACTTACAACTTTTCTATCTTTTTCAATATATAAATCAGCTAATGCTTGAAGTTTTTTCTTAAATGCTTCAATATCTTCATCAGGATTTCCTTTTGAAATTTTTGCTACATAATCAAGTGTATAAGGTTCTAACGCTTTTTTGTAATCTTCAAATGAAATTTCCCAGTGTGCTAAACCTGTATTTTTGTTTACTAATTTATCACCAGCTTTATATCCATAAGGAGCAAGAGCGGGAGCTTCAGTTTCAGATACGATTTTTTCCATTTCTTTAGAAACAGTTTGCATTTCTAAATCTGAATATTTTCCATCTACGATAGATTTTTCATCACTTCTTCTCATACCATAACCAATATTTACAGGACTTGCTGCAAATACAATATGTTCTTTAATGAAATCCCAATCAATAGCTTCTGGACGATTATATACAATTTCTCTAGCAATATAATTCCATAAAGCAAGGTCAGTATTTGGAGTAAAAATGATTTCAATATCAGCAATATCAGAAGTTCTGTGTCTATATGTTGAAATATTTATAAGTTTTACTTTGTCTGGATTAGATAATTTTCTATCTGTTACCCTTGACCATAAAATAGGGTGCATTTCTGCCATATTTGAACCCCAAGTTACAACTGTATCTGTAAGCTCAATATCATCATAACAACCACTTGGTTCATCTATCCCAAAAGTTTGATAAAAACCAACAACAGCAGATGCCATACAGTGTCTTGCATTTGGATCAATTGCATTTGATCTAAATCCAGCTTTCATCATTTTTTGAGCTGCATATCCTTCCATAATTGTATGTTGTCCAGATGCAAAAACTGCAACTCCTTCAGGACCTTTTTCTTTAAGAGCAACTCTTATATGTTTTTCCATTTCATCAAAGGCTCTTTTCCAAGAAACAGGAGCAAAATCAGCTTTTTTATCAAATTCACCTTTTGCATTAACTCTTAATAAAGGTTGTTTTAATCTATCAGCACCATACATGATTTTAGCATTAAAATAACCTTTAATACAGTTAAGCCCTCTGTTTACAGGTGCTGCAGGATCACCTTTTACGGCAACAATTTTACCTTCTTTAGTAGCAAGCATAATCCCACAACCAGTTCCACAGAAACGACAAGCTGCCTTGTCCCATCTCCATCCACCTTCAGCTACATTTGCTTGTGCTTGTAAATCAGCTGGTACACTCATACCAATTGCTGCTGCTGCACTTGCTGCTGCTGAACTTTTTAGGAAGTCTCTTCTTGAAAGCGACATCTTTTCTCCTTTTTTGAAATATAATTCTTTACACTGAATTGTAACACTTAAGCTTTTATTTACAGTTGACCTGTATCAAGACCATAAAATCTTCATTAAGGTACAATTTTTCCATGTAATATAAGAATTGAAGGATGAATAAATGGCATTTCATAGCTACATAAGAGC
>JAIELU010000166.1 GCA_019752775.1 Campylobacterales bacterium
CTTTTTTTAATTTAAAATTAAAATATATAAAAATAGCTAACAATAAAATAAATGGAATTACAATTTTCCCTATAAATAAAAAATCAATATTTTTTGGATAAAAAATAAATTGGTAATTATTTAAAATAGTATTTTTCTCTTCTTGAGAAAATCTATTTATTGCACTATTTAGAATATTCAATAAAGGACTATTTTTTTTTGCAACTTCTAAATAAATATTTAGTTTATGAGTTAATAAAGTATTTATTTTTATATTATTTAGATTATTTTTATCAATTTTATGAGAAATAGTGTACAGATTATCAATTAAAGCAAATATATTATTTTTTTCCAATTGTAAAATTGCATCATTTGTATTTTCAATTTCTACAAAATCTATATTTGGATATTCTTTTTGTAAAGTTGAAATAATCTCTAGATTTTTTACTACTCCTATTTTTATTTTTTCTAAAGTTGATAAATTTTGAATAAAATTTTTATCATTTTTTGTTGCAAGTACAATAGGAATTTGCCCAATAGGTTCACTTAATAAATAATCAGGTTTATTCTTCTTTTCAAAACCATATACAAATTTTGTTTTGATAGAATCTGAGAAAATATTAAATATAGTATCATTCATTGTTTCTTCAATATTGAGTGGTTTTGATAATTTTTGTGAAATTAAATTCCAGAAATCAATTTCCATACCAGTTAATTTATTTGTTAATTTAAAAACAAAAGGAATATTATTAGTTTCTACTAAAAGTGTAAAATGATTATTTTCCAAGTATTTTAATTCATTCTCATTTAGTAAAATATTCATTTTATTTAAAATTATTGAGTTTGTATCGAAATTAGTATTTTGTTTATTAAGTCCTAAAAAATTATAAAATCTTTTTATTTCATCTATCGTTTTAGGATTAATCTCTCCTAGTTTTCCTTTTTCAATTTTTGATAATTTTTTTAGTACATTTCCTTCATATATTAAAGAATCTAAACTTTTATTTTGCGTATTATATTTTTCATGGATTAATTTAGCAGTTTCTTCGATATTATTAAAAGCATATTCCCAACCTTTTAAAGAGGCTTTGTTAAAGTTCTGAACACGAGAAGGATTATTTAATAACTCTTTTTGTGAGGTATAAAGAATACCTTCATAAAAATCAAAACTATAATCATCAGGATTTAATATATTATATTCAATATTTTTTTTATCAAGAATATATGCTTCATTTGATAAAAAACAAGCCATTGCATCTGTTTTTTTATTTATTAAATCATTTATATTAAATGAATGATTTTGGATAATAAGTTCATCTAATTTAATACCTTGAGAAATAATCATTGAATTAATTGATGCAGAAGTTACTGCATCATTTGTAATCATAACTCTTTTATTTTTCAAATCTCTAGGATTTTTGATATTTGATTCTTTTAAACTAATAAGAACTAAGGGTGAAGATTGGTAAATACTTGATAATAAAACTAAATCATTACCATTAAATTTATCTACGATTAAAGAAGATTTTCCAACACCATATGAGGCATCTTGAGTCATTATATCTTTTACATTATTGGAATTATCATTAATTTCTTTAATATCAACATCTAATGCAACATCATTGTAATAACCTTTTTCTTTAGCAACATAATAACCAGCAAACTGGAATTGATGTATCCAATTTAAATAAAGAGTAACTTTATTATGCGTTTGAGCGCTTAGATTTATAACAATTAGTAGAAATAAGATAATTAATTTTTTTATTAGCATATATAGATTCTACAATATTAATTATAAAAATAATATTTTAAATTAGTAAATTGAAAAATTTAAAATTTCACCATCAAAATCATATTTAATTGTTTGATTAACCTGAAGATTATCATTGAAACTATGAACTAATAATTCTTGGTTATTTGAAAGTATAAGTACTTCATAAAAGCTTCCATAAAATACAATATTTTTTATAATTGCTTCATATTTTCCATTTTCACAAATCTGAATATGTTCAGGTCGAATATATGAATTTTTAGAGATTTTAGTCATTTTTCCCAAAAAATTTGCACAATACAAATCAGCTGGATGATGATAAATATCTTTTGCAGTTCCCACTTGTAGAATATCTCCACCACTTATAATCGCAATTCTATCTGATAAATAAAAAGCATCTTCTTTATCGTGAGTTATAAATAAAGCAGTAATTCCAAATAATTTTATCATCTCTTTTAGTTCAACTCTTAAATGAGCTCTTAATTCTGTATCAATATTACTTAGAGGTTCATCCAAAAGTAAGATTTTTGGTTTAGTAATAATTGCTCTTGCTAGTGCGACCCTTTGTTGTTGACCACCACTTAATTCGTGAGGAAATTTGTTTTCTTGACCTTTTAATTTTGTTTTTTCTAAAACTTCTTCTAAATCAGCCTTTGAAGCATCATTTCCAAAAGTAATATTTGAAGCAATACTCAAATGAGGAAGTAGTGCATAGTTTTGAAAAACAACAGCAATTCCTCTATCTTTTGGTTGAAGATTTGTATCTTTTGAAAAAACTTCTTTTTCATCAATAATAATTTGCCCTTTATCAGGAGTTTCAAGACCTGCAATCATTCTTAGAAAAGTTGTTTTTCCACTTCCACTTTTCCCAAGTATTGTAAAAATTTCACCTTCATTTATAAATAAATTAATATCATTTGCAACACAGATGTTACCTTTACAAAATACTTTTCTTAAATTTTTTATATCTACAATTTTTTTCATATTTTTCTTCTCACAAATCTTGAATTGAGTAACATAACTGCTATAGCAGTTGTTAGGATTAAAACTAAAGATGGAAAACCAACTTTATAAAGCATTTCATTACTTGCTAGTTCATATATTCTTATAGCTAAAGTGTCAAAATTAAATGGTCTTAATATTAAAGTTGCAGGTAACTCTTTTGCAATATCTATATAAAGAATTAAAAAACCACTAATAATATATGGTTTCATTAAAGGCAAATATACTTTAAAAATATTATTAGCTTCACTTTTCCCAAATATTTTTGTTGCATCATCAATACTTGTATCAATTTTGCTAAAACCATTTTCAATAGAACCAATACTTGAAGCAAAATATCTCGTTGCATAAGCAAAAATTACCATAAAAAAAGTCCCACTAAATAATATAAATCCTAATGATTTATCAATAAAACTACTTAATATTAATAATCCAACACCAATAACTGCTCCTGGAATTGAATATCCTAAAATTGATAGCTTGTGGGTAATATTTCCTATTTTTGATGGATAAAATCTAAGCATATAAATCATTATGAAAGATAATATTATTATGATTATTGAAGATATGATATTTAAAGTCAAAGTATTAAATAAGTAATCAAATGTATTAAAATCTAAGGTATTAATATCTAATATAAACCAATAAATCAAAACTCCCGTTGGAACAAACAAAGTAAAAGTTGAAATAATAAATGATATTACAAAAGCTAAAAGATTATATTTACCTTTTAGTTTGATTTTTGGAGATTTTTTTCTACTATGTGTTGAGCTTACAAATCTATATTTTTTTCTTATCAATGATTCTGTCCATAAAATACCAAATACAAAAACAAGTAAAATAATTGCCACATTTATAGCTTGTGCTAAATCTCCATATCCAAACCAACTTTTAAATATTCCAACACTAAAAGTTTCAATACCAAAATATAAAACCGTACCATAATCACTTAGTGTTTCCATCATTGCCAAGATACTTCCTGCAAAAATCGCAGGATATGAAAGTGGTAGATAAACTCTAAAAAAAGCTTTTATTGGATTTATTTGTTGTAGAGAAACTAATTCACATACAGTTGAAGAGATTGAGCCAAAAGAAACTCTCGCTAAAACATAAACATAAGGGAACATTGCAATTGCAAAGATAAATATAGCACCATACATATTTAGAATATCAAATCTAACACCTGTATTTCCTACAATATCTGACAAAATTCCCCTATATTCAAAAAAACCAACATATGTATAACCTAAAATATAAGCAGGATATGCAAGTGGTAAAACAAAAGTAATAGCAAAAAATTTAGCTCCTAAGTACTCAAATCTCGCACTTAAATATGAAGTAATGGTTCCTAATATAAGTACTAAAGTAAAAGTTCCAAAAATAAGTAATGATGTATTTTTTGTATATTCTATTAGGGCATTACTTTTTAAGAAGTTAAAATTAAAACTGCCTTCTATTAAAAAATATATTATAAGTGATAGTATAGGCAGTGCAATACTTAGCCCAATAATTGGGGCTAAGTAGTATTTGAATTTGTTTATTTCCAATTTCCTTCAGTTGCAATTTCAACTGCTTTTTTAGTATTTTTTCCAATTTCATTTAATGCAATATTGTCTTCTTTAAATGTTCCCCAAGCAACAACTGTTCCAGAAGCTTTAACTTTTGGATTAACAGGATATTCATGATTTCCTTCAGCAAAGATAGCCTGTGCTTCAGATGAACTTAAAAACTCTATTAGTTTAATAGCATTTTCCTTATTTTTTGCATGAAGAGTAACACCTGCCCCTGAAATATTTATATGTGTTCCAGTTGTTTTTTGTGCAGGGAAAAATATTTTTACACTATTTGCAATATCAATATCTTTTTGGTCTTTCCCATTTAACATAACACCTAAATAATAAGTATTAACTATTGCAATATCCGCATCACCTGCAGCTACTGCTCTAATTTGATCTCTATCACTTCCTTTTGGGTCATAAGAAAAATTAGCTACTAAACCTTTTGTAAATTCTAAAGCTTTAGTTTCACCATGGTTTGCAATTATTGATGCTAATAAAGATTTATTATAAGCATTTGTAGATGATCTTGTAATTACTTTCCCTTTAAATTTAGCATCAGTAAGAGATAAATAATCACTTAAATCAGCTGGATTAACTTTTGCTGGGTTATAAACAAAAACTCTGGCTCTTTTTGTAAGTCCAAACCACTCTTTTTTATCATCTCTTAAATGATATGGGATATTTTCTTCTAAAGTTTTTGATTCGACTGTTTGTAAAAGTTTTCTATCTTTTGCTTCATAAAGATTTCCAATATCTGCAGTTATCAGAATATCAGCTGGAGTATTAGCACCCTCAATTGCTAATTTTGAAACAAGTTCTTCTGCTTTTGCAGTTACAACATTTACTTTTATTCCAGTTTTTTCTTCAAAAGTTTTGAATAATAACTTATCTGAATCATAATGTCTATGAGAATAAACATTTACTTCCCCTGAAGCAAATAAAGATGAAGCTAAAACAATAGCTCCTAATGCTAATTTTTTTATCATCGAAGATTCCTTTTTCTGTTTTGCAAAATTTAATTATTGAATAGTAATATTTTTATTCTTTAAATAATCTTAATACTAAGAATGATTATCAAGTTAATAATAATTTAAGATAAACAAATTTTATTATTGTTATAATACAAAACTTAAAAAAAAGGAAATAATATATATGATTTTAATGATTGATAACTACGACTCTTTTACATATAATATAGTTCAATATTGCCTAGAATTAGGAGCTGATTTAAAAATTATAAGAAATGATGAATTAACTTTAAAACAAATAGAAGATTTAAATCCGCAAAAAATTATCATATCTCCAGGACCAGCAACACCGAATGATGCAGGAGTTTGTTTAGAAGTAATAAAATATTTTGCAGGTAAAAAACCAATATTTGGTATTTGTTTAGGACATCAAGCAATTGGTCAAGTTTTTGGAGCAAATGTTGTAAGAGCAAAAAATATGATGCATGGAAAGACTTCTTTAATAAAAGTTGTAAAAGATACAAAAATTTTTGAAGATTTACCTAAAGAATTTACCCAAACAAGATACCATTCATTAATAGTAGAAAAAGAAAATCTTCCAGAAGATATTATAGTTACTTCGTTTAGTGATGATGATGGTGAAATAATGTCTTTAGAAATAAAAGATAAGCAAATATACGGTGTACAGTTTCATCCTGAATCAATAATGAGTGAGCATGGATATAAAATCATAAATAATTTCTTAAAATTATAAATAAAATGATAACAAACAACAAATATAAATACTATTTTTATTCATCATTATTAGTTCTAACATTTATATTGTTGTTAAAAGCTACTTATACTCTTAGTATTTCATATAAAGAAGCTTTAAATGTATTTGTAAATAATTCAGTATTATCTTTGATTACAAATATATCAATTTATATTTTAGGGCAAAATGATTTAGCATTACGATTACCTTTTATCTTATTTTATACTTTTAGCATAATTATTATGTATAAAATTACCGAAAATTATTTTAGATATGAAAAAGATAGATATATTTCTATTATTGTATTTATGCTTCTTCCTGGAGTTTTAAGTGCTTCTTTGCTTGTTAATAGTGCAATTGTCGTAACTTTTTTTACTTTATTATATTTGTATTATTATCATAAATATAATAAACATTCATATTTATTATTATTACTTTTTTTATTTATAGATAACTCTTTTGCTATTTTATACCTAGCTTTATTTTTTTATTCTTTAAAAAATAAAGATACAAAACTTTTGTATGTCTCTTTAATTTTGTTTACACTTTCAATGTATATATATGGATTTTCAACAGGTGGTAAACCAAGAGGATTTTTAGTAGATACATTTGGTATTTATGCAACAATATTTTCACCATTTCTTTTTTTGTATTTTATATATACAATGTACCGAAGTTGGATAAAAAATGATACAACTTTAATATGGTATATTTCAATTACTGCATTACTTTTGTCTATGCTATTTTCTTTTAGACAAAGAATTTATATTGAAGACTTTGCACCTTTTGTTGTAATTTCTTTACCTTATATGTTAAAAACATTTTTTCATGCATATCGTGTTAGATTAAAAGAGTTTAGAACAAAGTACAATATTTTGGCTTTCCTTGTGATTTTTATGTTATCACTAAATGTAATTTTAACTTTTGTAAATAAACCTTTATATTTAATTCTTCCAAATCCTAATAAACACTTTGTATATCAATATCATTTTATTAAAGAGTTAGTAGCAGAACTTAATAAAAGAAATATACATTCAGTTGTTACAGATGATTATGAATTAGCTTTAAGATTGAAATTCTATCATATTGAAAGAGGAGAAGATTATTTCTTGACTTTAAAGAATTATGATTATCCAAGTGAAAGAATAAGTATAAAATACTATGGAAAAGAAGTTTTTGTAGCTTATTTAATAAAAATAAAATGAAAAAATCATTTTCTTTATTGGAAATCATAGTTACTATTTCATTAATTGCCTTTTTATATACAGTTTTTCTACCAAAAAATAAAATAAATTATTTGGATGAATTAGTAAATAGAATAGAATTATACATTTCGTTAGCTAGACAAAAAGCATTAATTGATGATAAATATAATTTAAAAGATGAACTGTGGTATAAAAAAAGATGGACAATAAAATTCTTTAGATGTCGAGAAAGTGAAGGTGGACTTTATTATTCAATATATAGTGATAAAAATAACTCTGGTCATCCCAGTATTGAAGATACGCTAAAAGATCCATTAAGTGGTAAAAATATTTATTCATCAAATATATGTAAAGAAAATAACTTAAATAGTAAATATGTATTATTAACTAAAGAATTTGGAATAATAGATGTTCAAATGTCATGCAATTCTACAACAT
Source organism: Campylobacterales bacterium (assembly GCA_019752775.1). Taxonomy (GTDB): domain Bacteria; phylum Campylobacterota; class Campylobacteria; order Campylobacterales; family Arcobacteraceae; genus Aliarcobacter. Next base: position 7,677 of record JAIELU010000166.1, read on the forward strand.
CACTGGGACAATTGTCTTTTGGAAATGATGGGAAAATTTATTCAAGATTGAGTAATAATGAAAATGAATCAAATGAATATGAGATAATAGCACCATGCAGTATTAAATTTATTGCAAAAGATGGAAAGAATAAAGAAATTATACTATTTCCAAAGACTGGATATTCAAATATCCATGAAAAGAGCCAATAAACCGAAAATAAACCCAATAGAAAGAAAGTAAAAACAATAAGAAGCGGGCAAATCAAAAATTTAAGCTAAATTTAAGCAATAAGCTAT
>JAIELU010000100.1 GCA_019752775.1 Campylobacterales bacterium
ATTATACAAAGTTACATTTGGACCACATTTTTCACAAGCAAGAGGTTGGGCATGGTATCTTCTATTTGTAGGGTTTTCATACTCTTTTTTACAATCTTCACATAATTCAAAAGATGCCATTGAGGTATTTATTCTATCGTAAGGAACTGTTTTTATTATAGAATATCTTGGACCACAATTTGTACAGTTTGTTAAAGCATAATTATATCTAAAGTTAGAATTGTCATTAATATCTTTGATACAATCATCACAAATAGCAATATCAGGTGAGATTATTGTAGATTTATTTTTTGAGCTTGAACTTTGTAATATTTCAAAGGTTTTGTACTCTTGTTTTTTAGTTATTTTTTTAATATTTAGTGAATCTATTTTTGCTAAAACAGGAGGTTTTTCTTTTAGTTCACATAGGAAATTTTGAATGTTTTCTTCACTTGAATAAAGAAAAATATTCACTCCTTTTTCATCATTATTAACCCAACCTTTTATATTATATTTTAAAGCTAAATTATAAACAAAAGGTCGAAATCCAACCCCTTGAACAATACCTTTTATTTGAACAAAAACTGACTGCATTTATATTTCTATTCCAAAATAATATTTCACTAAATATCCAATAACAAATGAAATTATCGCAACTCCAAAAGTAATAGCTGACATTTGAAAAACTCTTGTTGTAAAGTTTAAATCTTTTGCAACACTAATATAAAAATTATATGAAACAATGGCTAATAAGGCACAAATAAACATCATAATCAAAGAATAAGCCATCGTTTCAAAGATAAAAAAAGGTACAACTAAAATGCTTGTTGTTAAAATATATGAAACACCTGTATAAAGTGAATATGTAAGGGGTTTTATAGTTTCATTTGGGTTTTCTTTTGCTTCAAAATATGCAGATCCAGCCATTGATAAAGATGCAGCAATTCCCATTATAAGACCTGTTAGACCAACAACTAAACTCTTATCAAAAGCCAATGCAATTCCGCTTAAAGTTCCTGTTAATTCAACTAAAGCATCATTCATACCTAAAACTATTGCTCCTGCATATAAAAGTTTTTTATCATTTAACATTCCAATGAGTTCATATTCATGTTCTGTTTCTTGGTTATATATTCTTTGTGATTCAGGGTAAATTTCAAAAAGTTCTTTATAAAACTCTTCTGCTCCTGCTTCTCTTTTTTCCAAAGATTTCAAAGCAAAAGAAGTTCCAAAAATCTTCACAAGAAATACAAACCACCAAACTAAGAACTTTTGAGCTTCCATTTGTTTATTTGTTATTTTTACCCAAAAGTCATAATGATATTTCTCTTCTTTTGAGATTCTTTCAAAAATATTTTTGTTATTTTCATCTTTTTGAAAAAGTGCTAATGTTTTATAAATAGTATAATCATTTATCTCATTTTGTTGTTGAATTAAAGCTTTTTTGAGATTTTCTTTATCAAATCTTGTATTCATAGAAGTTTCCTTTTCTAATCTATTTGCACCACTGCTATTATTTTTAAAACAATCTTTTTGCCTACTGTTTCTTGTAACTTATTTTTGATAATATTATAATCATTAAATGAAAGATGTTCACTTGAAACAACTTCTAAATTTACAAAAATTTTATCTTTTTTATTTTGTAAAGATTGTATATTTAATTCTACTTTTTTATCATTTACAACTATAGATTTAAAACTATTTAATTTATTAAAATATTCATAATTATCAACTACTTTTATAAATGACAGAAATAAAGGTATAGAAATAAGTGCCATTAAAACAAAAGTATAAAATAGACCTTTTTTGGCTTTTTTTACAGGTGCAAAACCTAAAACTATAAAAGTTAATGCAGCACTTAAAGTTATTCCAACTAAATTTGTAAGAAAAAGTAAAAAAGAGCCATAAATTAAATCTATATTTCCAATTCCTAGTCCAATTCCCATTACACTTAAAGGTGGCACTAAAGCAACAGCAATTGCAACACCTGCAAGAGATTTTGAAACTTCTTCTTTTGAAGTTGCATAAGCTCCTGCTATTCCAGAAAAAATAGCAACCATTAAATCTAATAAATTAGGATTTACTCGTACTTGCATCTCTACTGTTATTTGTTCCAATGGAATAAGCAAAGCATAAATACTAGAAAATAATAAAGCCAAAAAAATACCAAAAAGCAATGTTCTAAAACTTTGAAATAATAAAAATTTATCTGCTCTTATTATACCCATCGACAAAGATATTATAGGAGCCATTAAAGGTGCTAATATCATTGCACCTATAATCACAGGAGTTGAATTCGCAAAAAGTCCAGTTGTAGATAAAAGCGTACTTAAAATCATTAATATGGCATAAGTATAAGAAAAATTTGCACTTTGTTTTAAACTACTCAATAACTCCTTGAAATCATCATCACTTGCTTTTTTAAATAATGGCAATTTCCCTTCAATTAAAATACTACTTAATTCAGCTTTTGGTAAAGAATTTAGTTTTATTACATCTTTTTCTTCAATATAATTATCATCATTTTTTACAATTTCTACTAAACTTCTACCTAAATGTATATTCAAGCAATCTTGTAATACTTCAAGTTTTATAAGTTTTGATTGATGTAAATCTTTATTGTCAATTTGATAATCCAACATTTCATTTGAAGAAACAGTAAGTTTTGAAGATTTAATAAATCCCAAACTTTTTGGCAATGAAACTAAAGAAATTCTTTGATAAAAAAAGATTGATAATAAATACCAAACATAAGAAATCAAAGAAGTTGGCGCTAGAATATAAGCATTTAATTTTCCATCATGAATAGATAATTCATCTCTTAAGGCTGATTCTTGAGTTGCGATACTTAAGTGTTCAAGGATAGTGATTCCAGAAGCTGCTGTTTTTATTGAATGTTCTTCTGAAGTAGTTAAAGTATAACTCTTAAATGAAATATTTTTAAGATTATTAAAAAATATCTTAATTTTATTTAATCTACTATTTTTATTATAATCAAAATTATTCATTCCATGCATATCACCAATAGAAATACGATTAAAACTAAGAAATTCATTACATTTTAATAAATCAATTTTACTTAAAAGTGCAGGATTATATGAATCATCAATCGCATCAATAATATTACTAGAAATACCGTAATTTTTTATTGTATTAGAAGAATCTTTATGTGGAAGAATAGAAATAAATATATTTTTATTTAAATGATTTTGAAAGAAATTTTTAATCTCATCGTCACTTAAATATAAAAGAAATAATGTATCTTTACCATTTTTGTGCTCATCAAATTTTTTTTCTGTTGAGAAAATAGCTATTTCACTTTTATATTTTTCTTTTATATAATCAAAAATTTCACTAAGAACTTTTTTATCTTTTTCTTGGGTAATAAAATTAATATTTTTATACACTTTTTGAATTCCTTAAAAAAATAAGAGTAATTTTCATTCTCTTGAGAAGTATATTATAGTGTAAGCTTTTTAATATCATATTTTTTTGATATTATTTTTGAATCATAAATTCTTTATTGTAATAAATTTTAAAATTTTTGGTAATACTTTTTTCAACTAAAGATGTGAATAAATCATTTGTGAACATATCTCCGCATAAGCTAACTGCTTTTACTTCATATGATTCATTTATAGTATCAGTTTTTCTTCCTATAAAGTGAGCCAAACTTTCTATAAATCCTAAAGAAATTGTTTCTTCATCAACACCTGCTAATTTAAAACTAATTGAAGATTTAATTAAACTAATATAATCAAATTTTTTATGGAAAAGTTTTTTTGAATCAAATAATTTATAATCAATTCTAGGACCTTTTTCTAAAAAACAATTATTAGCATTTTCTAAAATACCATTTTTAAAATCTAAGATAATTTTTGCAATTCCCCAATAACAATAAAAAGAACTACTTTTATACATTGATATATCAGTATTTATAGCTTTTTTATACTCTTTCTCAAATTTACTTCTATAGTTTTCAACTAGTTTTTTACCACCATCAGTTTTTTGTATTTCTTCAAATATCTCTTTTATTGAAGATGGAATATAAAATGATTCTACAATATCAACCAAACCATCTATTTTTTCAGAATAATAAGACATTCCATCATCATCTTTTGTACTTATATAAAAATTTAGAATTGAACTATCAAATAATTGATTTTCTGCTAAAACTGTCATAAATTGTGACTTATTTTTTTCATTAAATTTTTCATATACATTGTCTAAATTTTTAGGATATGAATTTGATTTTAAAATTAATTTTTTATTATCAAAACATTTAATTATTGGAATATCTAAAAAAATATCATTTTTGTAGTCAACATCTAAAAAATAATCAAAATCACTATTTTCTTCTTCAATATTTAAAAAAGATATATCATATTGTTCTAATTGTAAAGCCAATAAATAAAGTGTCAAATCATTTGGATATCTAATATCAATATTAGTTTTTTTCACACTATTTTTTTGTCTATATATTTCATTTATTTTGAAATTAATTTGTGGTTTTTCAATACTAACAAGAGCCACAATATCTGTTTTATTTTCTACAATAATTTGAGATATTTTTCTAATATTTGTTAGAAGAAGAGAAGAAGATTCATCTAAAGTTTTTATTTTAGAAAAAACAAAAATTCCACTTAGTGTTTTTATTTTTATTTTTTTATCTTCATTAATTAACAAAGCTATTTTTTTAAATAATTCAATATTTGATTCTACTTTTTTATCTTCAAATAAAAAAGATGCTTCTTCAAAACCATCACAAATATTGCAAGATTTAAAGGCATTATAAAAATTTTTGCTTTGAGTATTTTCAACTTCTTTTAAGCATGTTGGACAAAAAGATATAGTTTTATCTTGATTTAAACAAATAAAATCTAAAGAAGGTATTTCATCAATAACTTCTATTTGAACATCATAATAATAAATAGACATGGGAATATAAACAGATAGAGACTCTGAGAATTTTTCTAAAATTTCTTCATTTGCTTTTATATATAAACAAACAAAATCTAACTCTTGATATATTTTGTATTCACAATCAAATTGTTTTGAAGCAAAATCCAAAAATTTTGCTAGTGTTTTATCACTTGATTTATATGTAAACTTAAATTTTAGGACCATTTATAATATCCCTTTTAAATGAGATTTGAGAAATATTCTCAATAGTTGTATTCATATTTCTAATTTTCACACTTATATTTAATTTATCCAAATACTTTAAAATTGCAGATTCCATAGTTATTACTGCATTGATAATTTCATTACTTAATTCAAAAGTAGTATCGTCACTAACTCTTTTTGGAATAATTCCTAATACATTAGTTGTAGGTAAATCTTTATTCATATCAATCATATTTAGTGTTTGAAGCATTTCAACTTCATGGGCGCTTCCTTGCCAATTTACATAAGATGGAGTATCTTTATAGTCAAAAAAATACACATCTCCTGCTTTTGAATTATCAGCATCAATACAATCAACTATAATAACTTCATCATATTTAACAATTTCAGGAATTAATCTTTGAGCCAAAGTTCCACCATCAACTATACTAATACTGTTTTTATCAGATATAAACTCATACTTTTCATCTAAATAATGTATAAAATGAACTCCCATACCCTCATCTTGGAATAGAATATTTCCTATTCCTAAAATCAAAATATTCACTTTTTCTCTTCTTCCCATTTATAACCTGATACTATTGAATCCATAGCCCCACTTTTCCCATAAACTGAATTAAAAATAGCTAAATAAATATGAATAGGTAAAAATATTATAAATACCCACATACAAATATGATGAATTTCTCTAACCATCGCCAATCCTCCTATTATAACTTCAAGAGGGCTTAAAATATCATATAATAATCCACCTAATCCTTGATGATATACATGAATATGTAAGATTAATCCTGTAATTGAAATTACTATTAGAGCTCCATATACACCTGTATATGCCATAAATTGTAAAGGATTATAAACACCTTTTAAATGAGCATGTTTTCCTATTAGCATATAATATTTTATTTGTTTAAACCAAACAATAGGATTTATAAAATCCCAAAAAGAAGCTCGCTCACCTTTACTTTGCTTGTCAAAAATAAATAAATAAAATTTTCCTAAGGTAACGCAAATTAAAACAAAGCCAAAAATAATATGCCAAGATCTCATTAAAGCATTTAAATAGTTATTTGGTTCACCTTGAGTAAGACTAGATGCGATAAATGGAACTGCAATATAAAATCCTGTAAATGTAAGAATTATAATTGCAAGAACTCTAACCCAATGAGTAAGTCTAAGCCATAAAGAAAATTCATAATGTTTTTTTATCATAATAATCTCCTTATTGACAAGCTAATCCATAAATGGGATCAACTTTATATGTTCCTAAATCATTACCTTTTTTATCCATTACATGAACAGCACAAGCAATACAAGGATCAAAACTATGGATTATTCTAATAATTTCTAAAGGCTGTGAAATATCAGCAACTTTAAGCCCTACTAAACTCGCTTCATAAGGTCCTAGTTGTCCTTTTGAATCAATAGGTCCTGCATTCCAAGTTGATGGAACAACAGCTTGATAGTTTTCAACTACTCCATTTTTTATTCTAATCCAATGAGACAACATTCCTCTTGGAACATCTCCTATGAATCTTCCTCTATACTCTTTATCTTTATCTATTTTATAAGAAGTGTAAGTATCTTGGTTAACTTTTAAATTTTCAATCAATGTATAAAAAGCTTCTAATCCGTATTTTGCAATTGCCTTTGCTTGAATCATTCTAGCAGCAGTTCTTCCAAGAGCTGTAAATAGTGCAGATTTAGGAAGCCCGGTTTTTTCTAAGAACTCATCAACTAGTGGAACTATTTTTTTATTTCCTTTTGCATAAGCAATTAAAATACAAGCAAGGGGTCCTACTTCCATAGCTTTTCCATCATATCTTGGTGATTTAATCCAAGAGTATTTTCCTTTTTCATCAACTACTTTTGAATGAACTTTTTCACCATGAGATCCTATTGTATCCATATCTTTAAGACCTGTATATTTAGGATTTGTTTTACCTTCATACGGATGTAAAGGTTCATCATTTTCATACCATGAATGTGTTGCTTCTTCTGTAATTAAATCTTCATTTATCTCAAATACTTTTGATAAATCTCCATTCATTATAAATCCTGAGTTAAATAAAAATTCACTCTCATTTAACTGCATCTCTTCATGTGCCATAAAATTCATAACACCTGCTTGTTGTGTAACAGAGGGTTCATCTTTAAAAACACTCGCTGCCATTAAAACATCAGCTTGATAAGCTTCATTTACAAACTCAGCACCTTTTTTAAATAATGTTAGGAATTCTCCCATTCTTGAAGGATCCATTAAATCCATGATACAAGTAACTCCACCAACAGTTAAACTTTGAGGATGTGGTTGTTTTCCTCCAAATAAAGCCATAAGTTTTGCTAAGTCTCGTTGAATTTCTAAAGCTTTTAAATAATGAGATAAAAGTATTAAATTTTGCTCAGCAGAAAATCTATAAGTTTTATGTCCCCAATAAGCATTTGCAAAAGGTCCTAATTGTCCTCTTTGCACAAATTCTTTTACTCTGTTTTTTACTTTTTTAAAGACATACGGGCTTCCACACAACGATTTAGAACCTTCTCCGAACATTTGGGACAATAATCATGAGTTAATTCTGCCTCAGAATTTTCTTGAAGATATTTTGCAACAT
>JAIELU010000014.1 GCA_019752775.1 Campylobacterales bacterium
TGTTTAATGCATGTCCAATATGAATATTTCCATTTGCATAAGGAGGTCCATCATGAAGTGTAAAAGATTCACAACCTACCCTATTTTTTTTCATCTTGTCGTAAACTTTTTTTTCATCCCATTCTTTATATTTAATAGGTTCGTTGTTAGGAAGATTTCCTCTCATTGGGAAATCAGTTTTTGGAAGCAGTAAACTCTCTTTATAATCCATTATCACACCTTTGATATTCAAAATATTTGTAGTTTTTTATTAAAGTATTGATTATATCTAATTTAGTTTAAAATAAATTTATGGATTTTACTTAAAATTAGAAGTAAAAAGATTAAAAAATAATACATTGTTACTAAAATCTATATTTAGATATATAATTAAAAGAAATATTTATTCTTTTATCTAAAATATAAATTTTATATGATAGAATTTCCGAATATTTCACAAAAACATAGGAAAAATAAATGAACGAAAAACACTATGAAGTAGTAATCGTAGGTGGAGGAATCTCTGGAGCTGCTCTATTTTATGAGTTAGCTGAATATTCAACTGCAACAAAAATCTGTTTGTTAGAAAAGTATGAAGATCTTGCAACTTTGAACTCTAAAGGTACAAGTAACTCTCAAACTATTCATGTTGGTGATATTGAGACTAACTACACTTTATCAAAAGCAAAAGTTACAAAAAGAACTGCGAAAATGATTGAGAAGTTCTGTTTAAAATATAATTTACAAGAAAAAATCATGTTTAAACACCAAAAAATGGCTTTAGGTGTTGGAGAGAAAGAAGTTGAATTCATTACAAAAAGATACAATGAATTTAAAGAAGTTTTTCCTTATTTAGAATTATGGGATAAAGAAACATTAAGAGTATTAGAGCCTAAGTTAGTTTATGCAGATAAAGCACAAACAATTGATAGACCTGAACCAATTATTGCAATGGGTGCAAAAGATCAATATACAACTGTTGATTTTGGAGCAATGACTAAGGAATTAGCAAAAGCTGGACAAACTGCAGATACTTCAAAAACAACTGATATTTTCTTTAATTCAGAAGTTGAAGAGATTGAAAAAGTTGGAAATAAATATAAGTTAACAACTGTTAATGGAACTGTATATACAGCTGATTTTGTCGTTGTAAATGCTGGTGCTCACTCATTATACTTAGCTCATAAAATGGGATATGGGAAACATATGGGTTCTTTATCAATGGCTGGTTCTTTTTATATTACTAATGGTGAATTTTTAAATGGTAAAGTTTATATGGTACAAAATGATAAATTACCATTTGCTGCACTTCATGGAGATCCTGATATTTTGGAAAATGGTAAAACAAGATTTGGACCAACTGCACTTGCTTTATTAGTACTGGAAAGATATAAAGGTGGTAAATCAATATTCCAATGTCTAAAAACTATGAATATTGATGGAAGTATCTTAAAAATCTTCTGGGATTTATTAAAAGATTCAGAAATCAGAAATTATGTATTTAAAAACTTCTTATTTGAAGTTCCAGGAATCAACAAAGGTTTATTTGTAAAAGATGCTAGAAAAATTGTTCCATCTTTAACTGTAGACGATTTAGAATATGCAAAAGGATTTGGTGGTGTTAGACCGCAAGTTCTAAATAAAACTGAGAAAAAATTAATGCTTGGTGAAGCATCTTTAAGTGAAGGGAAAGGAATTATATTTAATATGACTCCAAGTCCAGGAGCAACTTCTTGCTTAGGAAATGCAGAAAGAGATATTAAAGTTGTTTGTGACTATTTAAAATTAGAGTTTAATGAAGCTCAATTCTTAGCTGACTTTACTGATCCAGAAATTGCATAAAACTTACATTTATATGTATAATAAGAGATAATTCTTATTATACATATTTCTTCTCCTATTCTTTTATCATATAAATTAATTTAAAAGGATTTATTCAATGTTTAATCACATTTTTAATGAAGATGATATGATAAAGCTTCAAACACTTCTAAGAGCAAACAATCAAACAATAACGGCAGCAGAATCATGTACAGGTGGTTTAGTAGCAAGTATGATTACAAAAATATCAGCTTCATCCGATATATTTAATGGAAGTATTATTACCTACTCTAACAAAATAAAAAATCAAGAATTACATGTCAAAAATGAAACTTTAGAAAAATTTGGTGCAGTTAGTATTGAAGTTGTAGAGGAAATGTTAAATGGTGTATTAAATAAATTCGATGCTAATTATGCTATAGCAATTTCTGGAATTGCAGGACCTAATGGTGGAACGAAAAATAAACCTGTAGGGACTGTTATAATTGGAATTAGTGATGAAAATAACCATAAAATAGTAAACATCTATAATTTCAAAGGATTAAGAGAAGATATTCAAATACAAGCAGCAAAAGTTGCATTGAAAGAAATTTATAAATTTATTAAAAATTCTCTTGACAAATAAAAATATTTGCACTATAATTCCAGTCCAATTTAAGTAGAACAACTTAAATTATCAATGTGACCCGTTAGCTCAGCCGGTAGAGCATCTCACTTTTAATGAGGGGGCCGATGGTTCGAATCCATCACGGGTCACCATTTTATATTTATTCTGTTGCAATCTTGGCCCCTTCATCTAACGGTTAGGATCTTGGATTTTCATTCCAATCACAGGGGTTCGAATCCCCTAGGGGTCACCAAGCCATTTGCAACAAAACGGTCGATTAGCTCAGTTGGTAGAGCGCTACCCTTACAAGGTAGATGTCATAAGTTCGAGTCTTATATCGACCACCACTTTTTTAAAAATCTCAAAATGCAGTAGCATTAGATTTTTAAAGATTTTTTGTGACTTCTATTTACTTCTCGTAAATAGTATTTTGAAGTGCGGTTGTAGTTTAGTTGGTTAGAATGCCTGCCTGTCACGCAGGAGGTCGAGGGTTCAAGTCCCTTCAACCGCGCCACTTTTTATTAATCTATCAAAGATTATTCTCACAAAAATCCAGATACAATATTACCTTAGATAAAAAGGGTTTTAATGTTAAGAGCAAAAAGTTTATATCACCTTATAGTTTACAGTATTCTATTTATCATTGTTTTAGTTTCAACTTTTACTTTTATTATAATAAGTAATGCTCACGAGGAACTTCAAGAAAAAAACCATACTTTAAAAACTGATTACACAAATAATCAAAAAGAATTAATTAAAAACCATGTTAACTATATTATAAATTTTATTGATTATTATAATGAAATTAATAAAAATAAGAAATCTGAAGCTATTATACAAAAAGAAGTTCTTGAAATAATTGAAAAATTAAGAGTTAATGAAAATCCAAATGAATATATTTTTATTTATAATTTTAACGGTAATTTAGTTCAAGATGCAATAGCAAAAAAAGATAATATTGGACATAATTACTTAAATACACAAGATGTAAAAGGTAAAGAAGTTATAAAAGAATTAATAAATACCTCAAAAAGAAATTTAGGAGGATATGTAGAATATATTTGGTATAAACCAGAGATATCAAAACAAACTACTAAAATTTCTTATGCACTTTCTTATAATAAATGGAATTGGACTATTGGAAAAGGTGTTTATTTAGATGAAATTGATAAGTTAATTAAAGAAAAAGAAGAAGATTATAATCAAAAAATCTCAAATTATACACTACAAATAACTTCACTTACAATTATGTTGGTATTATATTCTATATTTATTTACAAAAATGCAACTATTTTGATTGTAAATGATGTAAAAGAAATAGGTAAATATTTTAAAGAATCACAAAAGAATAACGACCCAATTAACCAAAATCGAATTATTTTCGGGGAATTTAAAGTAATTGCAAACTATGCAACAGACGCTATGAATAATATTAAACTAAAAACAAATATGCTTGAAGATTTAAATAAAAATCTAGAAGATAAAGTTAATGAAAAAACAAAAGAACTCACCAATCTTATAGAATCTCAGAAAAAATTTATTAAAAATTCAGTTCACGAAATAAATACTCCATTATCAATAATACAGACAAATATTGATTTACTTAAAATGAAAATACCCAATAATAAATATATTACAAATATTGAATCTGGCTCAAAAATAATTCAATATATTTATGACGATTTATCATATCTTGTAAAAAAAGATAGAGTTACTTATGAAAAAGAGTATTTAGATTTTTCAAAAATCTTAATTTCAAGAATAGAATTTTTTGATGAAATTGCAATCTCAAACTCTTTAAATTTTATAAGTAACATTGAAGAAGATATATATATTAAATTTAATATTACAGAGCTTCAACGAGTAATAGATAATAATTTATCAAATGCTATAAAATACTCTTTTGCAAAATCTCCTATTTTTGTAAAATTAGACTATTTAAATGATGAAGAAATTGAATTTAGTGTTTCATCTAATTCAAAAAAAATAGAATCTAAAAATAAGATATTTGACGATTTTTATAGGGAGAATAATGCAAGAGGTGGTTTTGGTCTAGGATTGAAAATAGTGAAAGATATTTGTGATAAAAATTTAGTTATAATCAATCTTGATTCAAATGCAAAAGAGACAAAATTTACTTATAGGTTTAAAATAAATGAAAATACTACTACTTGAAGATGAGTTAATGCTTAACAATGCCATTAGTGAATATTTAAAAAATATAGGTCATATGGTTGAGAGTTTTAGCGATGGACAAGAAGTTTTAGACAATATAAATAATAACTATGATTTATTGATACTTGATATAAATGTTCCTACAAAAGATGGTTTTGAGATTTTAAGTGAGTTAAATAATAAAAAAATTTATATTCCAACTATATTTATTTCTGCATTAATTGATATAGAAGATATTAGTAAAGCCTATAGTCTTGGATGTAGAGAATATATCAAAAAACCTTTTCATTTAGGTGAATTAGGTATAAAAATAAATCAAATTTTAAAAAAAGAACAAAATAATACCACTCATATTAAATTCTCTGAAAACTATTCATATTCAAAAGATAAACAAACTTTATATTTTAATGGTGAACCGCAAAATCTAACTAAAAAACAATTAGAAATTATTCATATTCTCGCACTAAATATAAATATGATTGTGGATTTTGAAAGATTTAGAATTGATATTTGGGATGGAGAGGATATTGATAATCCTACTATTAGAGCAGAAATATCAAGATTAAAAAAAGCATTAAAAGAAGATTTTATCAAAAATATCAGAGGGCTTGGATATAAAATAGACAGATATTACTCTGCTTAAACTTCATAAAAAATAGCCATATTAAAGAAACCTTCAAAAAAAGCCAAATGCTACCCTTTTGCTACATACCTCTACTATAATTCATTCTTAAATTGTCTTTCAATTCCGTTTTAAATTTATAAGGAGAGTAAAATGAGCCCAGAAAAAGCACAAGCATACTGGAAAGAAAATATTTCTATGATTGTTAAACTTCTAATAGTTTGGTTTGTATTTTCTTTTGGTTGTGGAATTTTATTCATCAATGAACTTAATGCAATAGAAATTAGTGGAGTTAAATTAGGTTATTGGTTTGCACAACAAGGTGCAATATATGTATTTGTTATCTTAATTTTTGTTTATGTAAAAGTAATGACAGGAATCGATGAAAAATATGGTGTAAATGAATAAGGAATTGCTATGGCCTTACAAACATTAATTTATCTATTTGTAGGTATCTCTTTTGCAATATATATTGGTATTGCACTTTGGGCAAAAGCTGATTCAACAAAAGAATTTTATGTTGCAGGTGGAGGAGTTCACCCTATTGCAAATGGAATGGCAACTGCTGCTGATTGGATGTCTGCTGCTTCATTTATTTCTTTAGCTGGTATTATTTCTTTTCAAGGGTCTGATGGTGGTGCTTATTTAATGGGTTGGACAGGTGGATATGTTCTACTTGCAATGTTATTAGCTCCATATTTAAGAAAATTTGGGAAATTTACTGTTCCTGATTTTGTAGGTGACAGATATTATTCAGATGTTGCAAGATTAGTAGCAATTATTGCAGTTATTTTCATCTCTTTTACTTATGTTGCAGGACAAATGAGAGGTGTTGGAATTGTATTTTCTAGATTTTTACAAGTTGATATAAATACAGGTGTTATTATTGGTATGGCAATTGTATTTTTTTATTCAGTTCTTGGTGGAATGAAAGGGATTACATATACTCAAGTTGCACAATATGTAGTTATGATTTTTGCATATATGGTACCTGCAATTTTTCTATCATTACAAGTTACTGATACTTTTTTACCACAATTAGGTATTTTTTCACAAACAACTTTTGCATTTAATACAGGTGTTCAAGTAATACCTGAGGGAACTTATTTATTACATGCACTTGATCAATCATTATTAGATTTAGGATTCAAAGCATATACAGAACCTGGTAATTTATGGAATATGTTTATGCTAACAACTGCTTTAATGTTAGGAACAGCTGGTTTACCACATGTTATTGTAAGATTTTTTACAGTACCTACTGTTAAAGATGCAAGAATTTCTGCTGGTTGGGCATTAGTATTTATTGCAATTATGTATACAACTATCTCTTCTGTTGCATCATTTTCAAGAATAAATTTAATAAAAAATGTTCAAAATGTTGAATATGAGTCATTTGTTAATGGAGAATCTAAAAATATTGATGGAACTGAAAATAATGGGAAATGGTTTCAAACTTGGGAAAATGCTAATTTATTAGCATGGAATGATAGAAATGGTGATGGCAAAATTCAATATGCATCAGGAGTTGCTTTTGATGCAAAAGGTGGGAAACCAACTTTTGATGAATTAAATAAAGCAAAAGATGGACATAAATTAACTACTAATCCTAAAGGGACACCTGATGACTATGAACTTAGAAAAGGAAATGGAGTAGTTAACGAATTATATGTTGATGTAGATATTATGGTTCTAGCAAATCCAGAAATTGCAAATTTGCCTAATTGGGTAATAGCATTCATAGCAGCTGGAGGTTTAGCCGCCGCATTATCAACAGCAGCTGGTTTATTATTAGTAATTGCTTCATCAATTTCACATGATTTAATGGGACAAATTATATATAAAGATCAAGAAACTGGAAGATCAACTTTAAATGAAAAAACAGAATTAATGTGGGCTAGAATTTCTGCTATTGTTGCTGTTTTAATTGCTGGATATTTAGGTATAAATCCTCCTGCTTTTGTTGCACAAGTTGTTGCTTTTGCCTTTGGTTTAGCAGCTGCTGCATTTTTCCCTACAATTATTCTTGGAATATTTGATAAAAGAATGAATAAAGAAGGTGCAATTACTGGAATTATTGTTGGTTTAACTTTTACTTTTACATATATAGTTTATTTTGTATTCTTAGGTGGTGATCCAAAAGATTATTTATTAGGGATTAATCCAACAGGAATTGGTGCACTTGGTGCTTTATTGCATTTTATCGTAGCATTAACTGTATCAAGAATGACTCCTCCTCCACCTGAACATATTCAAGAACTTGTTGAAAGAATAAGAATTCCCTCAGGCGTAGGTGAAGCTTTAGAACATTAAAAAATTTACTAAAAAGTATACCTTTTGGTATACTTTTTTTACTTTCATAGATATTAGGTAAATTCATGAGTATCCAAGACCAAAAAACATTTCTTTCAAATATTCATCCCTTTCAAGTTTTGACAGCAGAACAAATGGAAATATGTATAAAACATATGGATATTGCATATTATCCAAAAGATTCAATATTAATAA
>JAIELU010000136.1 GCA_019752775.1 Campylobacterales bacterium
TTCCAAAAGAAAAATTATTAATAGAAACTGATGCTCCTTATCTTACTCCTCATCCTCATAGAGGTGAAAGAAATGAACCTTATTATACTGTGTTTGTAGCCCAAAAAATGGCAGAACTTCTTAATATTACAGAAGAAGAAATGCAAGAATTAACAACAAATAATGCTAAAAGATTGTTTAAAGAGTTTTCTAGTCTTTCTTAGATATAATCTAGGATATATCAAGAAGATGGAGATTGTTTGTACAAATTTTTTATATTATTACTTTTTTTAGTAAATACTCTTTTCGCAAATTTTTTAGAAGATGATTTAAAAATTTTAAAAGATTTAGGCCTAGAGAGTTCTTTTCTATCTGAAAAAAGCTTATTAGCTACTTTTGATGAATACTCTTCTTCTTATAATATAAACTATTACAATAATCTCTTGAGAAAATCTTCTTTAAATGTTCAAATAGTTAAAAACGAAATTCAAAATGAAAATCTTCCTGATGCAGTATTTTTTATTCCTTTATTGGAAGCTAGTTTTGTAAATCAAGAAAGAGGAAAAAATAGTCCAGCTGGACTATGGCAAATAATGCCACTAACTGCAAAAAATTTAAGATTAAGAAATGATGAAAGTATTGATGAACGACTGGATTTAATTAAATCTACGGATGCGGCTAGTTCTTATTTGAAAAAATATTATAAAAAATTAGATAAATGGTATTTAGCTATTTTAGCCTATAACTCAGGTGAAGGAAATGTCGCTGAGGGAGTTGCTAGATCTGCACTTGATAGATATTTAGAACTCAATCCTAATATGAATAATACTCCAAGTATTAATAATTATAAAAAAATGCTCAGTGATTATAGAATTACAAAAAGAGGGTTTAGTAATTTATATGATGTTTATAATAGATTTGAATCGTCTTATAGTTTTGAATATTTAGTTAAAAATAATAAAGAAAATAAATATTTAGCAGAATCAAGTATTACATATATGAAAAAATTAATAGCTTTTTCAATGATTGCAAATAGAGATTTATTTAAAAGCATAGATAAAAAAGCCAAATATACATTAGAAAAAGTAAAAGCACCAAAAGGGATACAACTTAGATCTTTATCTAATGCTATAAATATGGATTATAATGAGTTTAGAAATCTTAATAAGCATATTAAAAAAGAAACTCTACCAACTGATTCAAAATCTTATAATATTTATATTCCTCAAAATAAATTAGAACTTTATAATCAAAGAATAGTTACTATTAAACCTATTAAAGAAAATGTAATTAATACCAAAATAGTTGAAACAAATATAACAAATAAACAAATTATTTATATTATTAAAAAGGGTGATTCTTTTGAATCAATATCAAAAAAATATAAAGTAGATTTGAAAAAATTAAAAAGTGACAATAATAAAAAGTCAAATTTAATAAAAATAGGAGATAAAATTGAGATTTATAAGTAGTTATTTAAAATATAGTTTGTTCTTAGGTTTATTAAGTGTTTTTCTTTTTACTGGTTGTTCTCAAAAATCTTATGATGTAGATTATGATAAATTTTATAAAGATACAAAAAATTCTAAAATAAATAACTCAAAAGAGATGCATAAATATACTATGCGACCATATAGTGTGTTTGGTATAAAATATTATCCATTTGTGGCAAATATGGGAGACCAATTTGAGGGAATTGCTTCTTGGTATGGACCTGATTTTCATGAAAAAAAGACTTCAAATGGAGAAGTTTATAATATGTATGACATGACAGCTGCTCATAAAACCCTACCAATGAATACAGTTGTAAAAGTAGATAATTTAGATAATGGTAGATCAATAATAGTAAGAATAAATGACAGAGGTCCATTTGTTAGAGGAAGAATCATTGATTTATCAAACAAAGCTGCCCATGAAATCGATATGTATAGAAAAGGTACAGCACAAGTAAAAATTACTGTTTTAGGATATAATGGTGAGATTGAAAATAAAAATGCACCTTATGTTGAAAATACAACAAATAGTGTAAAAAATGAAAAGATTGATGTTATTGATCCTTTAGAAATTAAAGAAGATCGTATTGTATCTACGAAAGTACCAGTTGTACCTGTGGTTAATACTAATAAAAGTAATAATACAACAAAAATAGTAAAACCAGTTATTACTCCTATAGGTACTCCTACAATAAGTAATAATAACAATAAAAAAGTTTTATCAACAGGAAAATATAGTATTCAAATTGGTGCATTTAGTCAAGAATCGGGAGCTATAAAAACTAAAAATGAATATCAAAAGAAGTTTAATAGTAATCAAGTAGATACAAAAAAAGTTCTTTCAAATGGAAAAACTTTCTTTAAAGTATTTATTAATGGATTTGACACTTATGAGAAAGCTCAAAGCTTTAAAAATGCAAATGGTTTAGGAAGTTCTCTTATTACTGGTAATTAGGAAATGAAAATGGTAGAAATTAATAGAAAAACAAAAGAAACAGATATTAAATGTAAAATTGACATAAATGGTTGTGGAAAATCAAACATAAAAACTGGTGTTGGTTTTTTTGATCATATGTTAGAAGCTTTATCAAAACATAGTGGAATTGATATTGAGTTATCTTGTGATGGAGATTTACACATTGATGCTCACCATACGGTTGAAGATTGTGGAATAGTTCTAGGTCAAGCTTTGAAAAAAGCAATTTTTCCTATTCAAGCAGTTGAGCGATATGGAAATGCAACTGTTGTTATGGATGAAGCTGCAAGTACTTGTGCTTTAGATTTATCAAATAGACCTTTTTTAGTTTATGAAGTGAATATTAGTGGAAAAGTTGGAGATTTTGATGTTGAATTAGTTGAAGAGTTTTTCCATGCAGTTTCAGGAAATGCGGGAATTACTTTACATATTATTTGTGATAGAGGAAGAAATAAACATCATATTTTAGAAGCTTCTTTTAAAGCATTTGCAGTTGCACTAAGACGAGCATTAGTAAAAAATGAAAGATTAGGAATTCCTAGTACAAAAGGTATTTTATGATTGAACTAATTGTTTTAGATGTAGATGGTACTTTAACAGATGGCAAAATTACTTATTCAAATAGTGGTGAAGAGACAAAATCTTTTGATGTTGCTGATGGTTTAGCAATTGCTGTTTGGACAAAAAAATTTGGTAAAAAAGCAGCAATTATCACTGGACGAAGTTCTTTTGTTGTTGAAAAAAGAGCAAAAGAGTTAAATATTACTCATCTTCATCAAGGAATAAAAAATAAACAAGAAGTTTTAGAAGAAATTCTAAAAAAAGAGGGTTTATCTTGGAGTCAAGTGGCTGCTATTGGTGATGATTTAAATGATTATAATATGCTAAAAAAAGTTGGACTTTCATTTACTCCTGCAAATGGAACACATTATTTAAAAGAATTTGTAAATGTTGTGTGTCAAAACAAAGGTGGTGATGGAGCTGTACGCGAAATGTTAGAATATATCTTTAAAGAAGATGGACTTGAAGAGGAATTTTTAAACGCATGGCTATAAAAATATTTACTTTTTTACTTTTAGTTTTATCAGTAGGATATTATTTTGTTCCTGTTGAAAATATCAAGAAAAATGAACTTGATAAAGATATTCCATTAGTTATATTTGAATCATCTTTTATGTACACAATTAATGAAGAAAGCATAAATAAAATTGTTTATGCAACACATGCTATAAAATACAAAGATAGAGATGAAATGTATAATGCTGATATTTTTTTAAAAAATACAGATGAAACTAAAGATTTTAAGAGTGAAAAATTAAATGCAAAGCTAATAATAAAAAATGGTAATGATTATACTTTAATAGACAATGTAAAATATACTAGAGATGATTTTATGAAGTTAAACACAAATGAACTTTTTTATAATGATATTACAAAAATTGCAAAAAATACTAAACCATTTGATGCTGTGTATAATAAACATTTTTTAAAGGGTGATACTATTTATTTAGATGTAAATAATGATTTTGTAAAAGCAAATAATACACATTTTGAAATAGATGTTATTAAGAAAAACTAAAAAAGGAAAAAAATGAGATATTTAATAGGTTCGATACTTTGTTCTATATATTTATTTGCTCAAAGCGAAACTTTAACGATAGATGCACAAAATTTTGAAGCAGATGATAAAAAAGGAATTTCTATTTTTACTGGAAATGTAAAAATGAAAATGGGTGAAGATAGATTAAACGCACAAAGAGTAGATGTTTATTTTACCACAGATAAAAATAATGCTAAAGTTCCTTTAAAATATGAAGCTACTGGAAAAGCTGATTTTGAAATTATTACAAAAGAAAAACATTATATTGGAAATGGAGATAAAGTAATTTATTCGCCACAAAAAGAAGAATATACTATTTTGGGTAATGGTTATTTACAAGAAAAAAATGATGATAGAAAAGTTTATGGAGATACTATTTTTGTTAATCAATTAACAGGAGAAGCAAGAGTAAAAGGAAGCGAACAAAAACCTGTTCGATTTATTATAAATGTTGAGCGTGGTGAAGATAAAGGAAAAAATCAATGAGAATAACTGAAGCTAAATTTTTACAATCTGCACAAGGAATTGGAGATTCTCCAAGTCCAGATAGAGCTGAAGTAGCATTTCTAGGAAGATCGAATGTTGGAAAATCATCATTACTAAATACTTTAACAAATAGAAAAGGTTTAGCAAAATCTTCTTCAACACCTGGTAAAACACAGCTTATAAACTATTTTGAGATTAATTTTAAAACTGATAATGAAGAGTTACCATATTTATATGCTAGATTTGTAGATTTACCTGGATTTGGTTATGCAAAAGTTGCAAAAAGTATTAAAGCTGAATGGAATAGAAATCTTACTGCTTATTTGGAACAAAGACAATGTTTACAAATATTTGTACATTTAATTGATTCAAGACATCCTTTACTTGATATTGATAAAAATGTGGATGAATTTTTAAGAACTATAAAAAGAGGCGATCAAATTATCATTCAAGCTTTTACAAAAATAGATAAATTGAAAATGAATGATTTAGCAAAATTAAAAAGAGAATATCCAGATGGAATTTTTATATCAAACTTGAAAAAAAAGGGTATGATAGATTTACAAAATAAAATTACAGGATACTTATTTGGACATTAGATTTTATAAGCCAACAGTGGCTGATATTACAAAAATGCAAGATATTGTTAAAGAAGAAGTACAAAGCGGAAAAATTCTTTTAAGAACAGAAGATGAAATGGCAACAACAATTCGTTCATATACTGTTGTTGAAGTAGATGGAAAAATGGCTGGATTTACAGCAACACATATTCACTCTCCAAGACTAGCAGAAGTACGAAGTTTAGTTGTTGCAAAAGAGTTTAGAGGATTAAAATTAGGTCGACAACTTGTATATGCCTGTATAAAAGAAGCAAAAGAGTATGGAATACAACAACTTTTATCTTTAACTTATGAACAAGGATTTTTTGAAAGTTGTGGATTTAGAGTAATCTCTAAAGAAGAAATACCAGAACATAAAATTTGGGCAGATTGTATTAGATGCAAACATTTTCCTATTTGTGATGAAATTGCAATGGTTATTGATTTATAACTAATTATTTTTTATAACAATCTATTTATTTAGTGTACAATGTATGAATATTATCTTAAGGATTAATTCATGTGGTTGTACACTAGTTGCACTTTTAAATTCGACATTTCTGAATTTACTCCATTTTTGTTTATGTTAAGACCTCAAAATAATTTAAATCAGTTTATATCTTTAGAAGAGTTTCAAATAAAACCAAATGTTGAAGTTAATCAATTTCAAGATATTTATGGTAATTTTTATCAAAGATTAGTAGCACCTCCTGGAAAATTCAAAATACAATGTGGTACAAAAGTTAGAATAAAAGATTATTCTAATAATGCTTTTGGCAAAGAGTTTATAGAGATTCACAATTTACCCCACGATGTTCTTTTATATCTGCTTCCTAGCCGTTATTGTGAATCTGATTGCTTCAATCAAATGGCAACACAAATTACGCAAGGTTTACCTTTGGGATATGAACAAGTGTTAGCAATAACAAATTGGATACGAACTAATATTAATTTTGAAAATAATAGTAGTGATACTCAAGTAACAGCTATTGAAGTAAATAATAGAAAATATGGTGTGTGTAGAGATTTAGCTCATTTAGCAATTGCTTTATGTAGAAGTATAAGTATTCCATCACGTATTGTTGTTGGCTATTTATATGAATTAGAACCTATGGATTTACATGCTTGGTTTGAAGTTTATATTGGTTATGGTTGGTATAGATTTGACGCAACGCAAGATTTAAATAAAGAGGGTTATGTTGTTATTGCACATGGTAGAGATGCGGCTGATGTAGCTGTTTATACTCAATTTGGTTCAACACTATTTCCAAGTTCTCAAAAAATAAAAGTAAAAAAATTAAACGAAAATCAAGGATAAATTATGGAACGCTTTAAAATAGTTCATAGAACTTATTATAATTATTCAGAAAATGTTGCTTTAGGAACACATAATTTACTTTTAAGACCAAGGGAAAACCATGAGCTTCGATTAGAGTTGTTTACACTAAATATAATTCCAAAAGCGAAAGTTTTATGGCATTTAGATGTTGAAGATAATTCAGTTGCAGTCGTAACTTTTAATACTCCAACTCAACAACTTTTTATTGAAAGTGAAGTAATTATTCAACAATATAATGAATCGCCACTTGATTTTATAGTTGCTGATTATGCAATTAATTACCCTTTTAAATATTTAGCTAATGATAATTTTATACTTTCATCTTATATGGTTTTACCAAATGAAGAGACAAGAATTCTTCTAAATAACTGGATATGTAATGTTTATAAGTATAATGAAAAAATTCAAACCTATACACTTTTACAAAAACTAACCACATATATATTTGAAAATTTCACATATAAAGTAAGGGAAGAAGCAGGGGTTCAAAGTGCAAAACAGACTTTAACTTTAGGTTCTGGTTCGTGTAGAGATTTTGCTTTTTTATTCATGGAAGCTGTTAAATGTTTAGGTTTAGCAACAAGATTTGTAAGTGGTTATCTTTATGCTCCTTTAATGTCTGACCAAGTTGGTTCAACCCATGCTTGGGCTGAAGTTTATGTTCCAGGTGGTGGTTGGATTGGTTTTGATCCAACTACTGGAAATATTGTAGGAACTGACCATATTTCAGTTGCAGTTTCAAGACTACCTGATAATGTTCCTCCAATTGCAGGTTCATTTGTAGGAGTTTCTGATTCAACTATTAGTGTTGGTGTTTGGGTTACTAAAGTGTAAATCTTTATTTTTGCTAATTAAGAAGATTTAGATTCAAACCAAACTTCACTAAAAACTTTTATTGCATTTTTTATTTCAAAATCTTCAAAACCACCAAATCCTAAAGCAATAACTTTTTCTAAATTGAAAAACTCTTTGAAATAAATCTTTATTTTATTTTGTTTACATAATTTATCTAGTTTGTCTAAATTTATATTTACAAGAGGTTTTATTAAAAAATTTAATCCACTTCCTTCTCTTAATATTTTTATTTCATCTTTTAAAAACTCTTTTAAAGCTTCTTTCATTAAATCATGTTTTTTTCTATTTATATTTCTTATTTTACGTAAGTGTTTTTCCCAATGACCTTCTTTTAAAAATAGAGTTAATGTTTTTTGAATATCAATAGGAA
>JAIELU010000161.1 GCA_019752775.1 Campylobacterales bacterium
ATAGTGAAAAATATTTGCGTATTCTATCTTAATTTTCTTAAGTTCTATTTAAATATTCTTAATTAAATTGTTAATTTTCTCTAAATTACTTTGAAGATTAAATTCTAAAGCTAATTTTCTATTTTGTTTCATAATCATTTTTAAATCATTTTCATTTGATAAAATTGCATCTATTTTAAAAGCAATACTTTGATCTGTTGGAGAATCCATAGAGGCAAAAACATCCACTATTTCTTTGGCATCATTATCTAAACTTACGAAAACTACACATTTACAATACATTGCTTTTATTATATTTGTTGAAAATGATTTATTATAAGTTGGCAATAAAAATATATCAGAAGCTAAAAATAAATCGTCCATATTAGAATAATTTTCTAGTAAAATTATTTTATCTTGAAGAGTAGAATACTTAGAAATTTGAAAATTTAAATTTGCTATTTGTTTTTTCTCTCCAGCAATTATAATTTTAAAATCAGTATAAGTAATAGAAGAACAAATATCTAAAAATTCTTTTACACCTGATGATTTAAAGTTTTTTGCAGTAAATAAAATAAACTTTATATCTAAATTTATTTGTAATTCTTCACAAAATTTTGCTTTTATCTCTTTTGTTTTTTTATACTCGATATTTATACTTGGATAAATTACTTTTATTTTTTCTTGAGAAATTTTAGTTTTTTCAATAATTTTATTCATTAAATCAAATGAATTTGTAATAGTTATTTCTGCATTTTTAATATTTTTGATAGATTTTTCATCTAAAACACCTGTATGAAAATATACATCTGCATACTTTTTTTTACTAAATAAAGAAGATAGTAAATTGTTCTTTTTTAATACTTTTATATTTTCTTGTTTTTTTAATTCTTCAATTAACAAACTTGTTGATTTGTATGAGATTGTTATTTTATTCATCGTTATCTTTCTTCATACTATTTTGATTATTTAATTCATATAATTTTGCTTCTTTTAAAAATGCATAAAAAGAGTTATTTATAGCTGCTATAAATCCTCTTGTTCCATTAAAAAATCCTCTTTTTATAAAAAATGATTTAAAAAAAGATAAAGGAAAAACAAAAATTAATTTTAATAATGAAGCTTTTTTATTTTTCTCAAATTTTTCTTGCGCTCGTAAAGAAGAATATTCATTTATTTTATTTAAGTGAGTTTTTAAATTCAATGTTCCATAATCATAAATAAAACCTTTTGCTTTTTCTATTTTACCTTTTACAACTATTGATTCATGAACCAGTTTTTCTGGATAAAATCCAACATTTTTTCTAAAAAATCTAATTCTTCTGTTAAATTTTGACTTTTCACTATTAAATTTTCCAAGATATAAACTTGAAATTTTTATATTCAATCCATCAATTTTATTTTTATCAATTGCATCAACAATCTCGTTTTTTAGCTCATCTGTTAATTGTTCATCAGCATCAAGATTTAAAACCCATTCATTTGAACATAAATTCTTTGCATACTCTTTTTGATTTGCAAAGCCTGTCCACTCTTGATAAAAAACTTTATTTGTATATTTTCTTGCAATTTCTAAAGTATTATCGATGCTTCCACTATCAACAACCACAATCTCATCAAAATCCTTTACACTTTCTAAAACTCTCTGAATATGTTTTTCTTCATTCTTACAAATAATATAAACTGATGCTTTTATCATAATTTGTTCCTAATTCTAGTAACTTTTAATAAAAAGTCTATAAAGCTTTCTGTTCCTAAAACTCCAATTCTTTTAATTATAAAAGGATTGTCATTTTTTTCAAATAAGCCTCTTTTTACTACTGTCGCATTTTTGTATCCAATTTCTTCAACAGCCTGAATAATCTTATCATCAAATTTCCCATAAGGATAAGCAAATGCTTCGCACTCTTTTCTTGTAATCTTTTCAATTTCTTCTTTAGATTTTTTAAGTTCAATAAATAATTGTTCTCCATTTATTGTTGATAAATTCACATGAGATAAAGTATGTGAACCAAACTCTATTAAACCTGTATTTTGCATTTGTAAAATTTGTTCATTATTTAATAAATTTGATAAAACAGAAGTATTTTTTTCTTCCCAATGATTTGTTTTTTGATTTGGAACTAAATAAATTGTAGCTTTAAAATTATAGTTTTTTAAAATTGGAAATGCATTTATGAAATTATCTTCATATCCATCATCAAAAGTAACTACAAATGATTTTTTAGGAATTTCATCCAGTTTAATAAGCTCAGAAATTGTAAATGAATTCCATTTATTATCATAAAACCATTTCATTTGTTTCTCAAAATCTTTTGGTTTTACTCTCCATTTATTATGTTTTTCTTTTCCTATATGTTCACTAATACTATGATACATTAGAACTCTTACTTTTTTGTAGCTTTGAGGAACTCTCCACCAGTTATATCTCAATGAAGTTATTAAAAATATAATAAATAAAAATATTAGAAAGTAACTCATGGTTCTACTTTATAAGAGTTTTATAGGCTTCAACATATTGTTTTACCATTTTTTCTATAATATAATTATCTTTTGTCTGTTTTATTTTTTCAAACAATTTTATATATTTAGCATAATTTTTATTTACATCATTCAATTTTTCTACAAAAGCTTCAATATTATTATCAAAAACAAGATTCTCACCTAAAAGTTCTTTATGATTAGCAATATCTGTTGCAACTAATACTTTCGCGTAAAATATACCTTCAATTAAAGCTAAAGAGAGTCCTTCTTCACTTGATGAAATAATTTGCAAATCACTATTATGAATATAATCTTGAACATTTCTAACGAATCCAACTAATTGAATTTTATCATCTAAAGCTAATGATTTTATAAGATTTTGTAATTCTTGTTTTTGTTCACCTTCTCCAACAATATTTAATTTAAAATCAAAATCAATTTTTGAAAGAGCTTTAATTAAAGTATGAAAACCTTTTACAGGAGCTAATCTTCCAATTCCTACTATTGTAAATTTTTCATTTTTTCCAAAATCTTCTACCTCTTTATAAGGAATCCCATTTAATATAGTTATATTTCTTTTGGCATTAGTATAAATTCTTGTTTCATCAGAAACTGCTACGCCCATATCAGCTAATGCGAATTTCTTTTTTAAAATAGGATTATGACGACTTCCTATTATTGGCACTTTCTTTTGCATAAAGAACCTTGCATTATATATAATCTCTAACTCTTTTGTATTGTGAATATGAATAACATCAGGATTAATTCTTTCTAAAATTTTTGATACTTGATAAAGGAAAAAGGGGTTATATCTATTTTTCTCGAAATCAACTTCTACTAAATTCACATTTTCATTTATATAAGGTTTTATTTTTTCATTTGTAAGTAAATATACTGTATGCTCTTTTGATAATTCATTACATAAATCAACGCATACTTTTTCAGTACCTGCAAATTGAACCCAATGTAATGTATGTAAAATCGTCATATTTTATTTCCCTTTTTAAATTTATATTCACTCCACTCATACTCATTAGCTGAATTATCATTAAACAATAATTCTAACATAAACTTAGTAACACGTTTTGCATTTGCTATTTCAAATGTTTTTTCTTGACCATTTTTTGCAATAGTTTCAAATTTATTATTTTCTAAATAACTCTTTAATTTTTTAAAACAATCTTCTGGATTATCAAAATATACTATTTCTTTATTATCTTCATAAAGTTTTTCAAAACCATTTATTCTAGGTGAAAATGTACAAATCCCACAACCTAAGAATTGAGCCATTCTATCAGATGCCCCAAGAAGTTTCTCTTTATTTATTGATTCTAAATTATCATCTCTATTAAAATTTATAGCAATTTTTGTTTTTGATATTGCCTCATGAAAATCATTACCAAATATAGCTGGATTATCCAAAGAAGCATAAACTTTTAGATTAATATTTTCTTTATCACAAAAATCTTTTAATAAAACTGCAAATTTCGTTCTAACATCCTCGTTGTAATCCCTTGCAATGTAAATCACATCATTAGTTTTATCTAAATTTATACTTTTATCAAAAGCTGGATCTGATATATTTGGAAAAAATGAAAAAATTGTATTATCATATTTTTTAGATAAATTTTTTAAATCTTTTGCATTAGCATAATAAAAAACATCCATACAGTTTAACTTATCAAAAAAAGCATCATTTTCTTGTAAATGGTCTACATACCATTGAACAATTTTTATATTTGGCAAAATCTTTTTTATTTTTAATAAAGTTTCTTTATCAATTTTTTCAGCTTTTGCCAAAAATAAAATATCTGCTTTTATATTTTTACAAATATTAATAAGCTTTTCATTCATTCTTTTTAATCCACTATCTTTAATACCAAAAAAACGTGAATTTCTCTCAACATCTCTGTAACTAAAATCATATACAAAATGACCATTTTGTATTAAACCATGGCTGATTTTTCTCTCTAATCCATAAAAAAAATTTCCGTTATCTCTTTCATTAAAAATACCACAATGAACTATTTTATAATGTTTTTGCATTTATACATCCTTCATAATATTTCAGCAAATTTTTTGAATAATCATCAAAATCAAATTTTTGTTTTAAAGATTCATGTTTTAATTTAAAATTTTCACAATATTTTTCATAATCTTTATAAATATCTGTAATTTTATTGGGAAATTCTTCGATTTTTAATAAATAATCTTCATCTAAAACTTCAACAATACCACCAACTGGTGTTGAAATAATTAGTGAACTATTGAGTATTCCTTCAAGTAAAGTCAAAGGTAAACCTTCTGTTAAAGATGAAATCACTTGTAAATGACTATTTGATAAATATTGAGGAATATTATCTTTAAAACCTAAAAGTAACACTTTCTTTTCTAAATTTTTAGAACTTATTAATTCTTCAAGTTTTGCTTTTTGACTACCTTCCCCTATTATATTTAATACAAAATCAAAATCTAGTTTTGTTACTTGATCAATGAGTTTATCAAAACCTTTTATAGGATCTAGTCTTCCAACTGCAATCATCGTAAAAATGTCATTCTTTTTAGATTCTAAATTTAATGTTTTTTTTATACCAAAATATAAAACTTCACTTGAATGAGTTATTGTTTTTGCAACTTCAGAAGAAACACTAACTACATTTTTTACTTTATTAAAAATCTTCCCTTTTCTAGTATTATGTTTAGTTGCAATATGAATAAAAGGAATAATTTTATTTAGTAAATAAGTTATTTGAGTTGCTTTTGCTCCATGAGTATGAACAATATCATAATTTTTAATTACCTTTAAAATTTCTAAATACAAAAATGGATTATATCTTTTATCATAAGATTTATACTCTATAATTTTCACAGATGAAGATAATTTATCTTTGTATCTACAACCAAAGGGAACGATTAAAGCACATTCATTGTTTTTACTAATTTCATTTAATGAATCAACAACTATTTTTTCAACTCCACCATAAATAGATGAACAAGAGAAATAACATATTTTCATCTATTTCTTCCTTTTTTTATTTTTAAAATAAAAGAAAAAAGACCTTGTCTTCCACTTATTATAATTCTTGGTATTTCAAAATTTGAATATTTAGACTTATCAAAAACTCCATTTACAGTTGTAGTAGCATTAAAGTACGCTACTTCTTCAACGATTTTTACAGAATTTTGATCGAAAAAACCAAAAGGATATGCAAAAGAATTACATTTAATACTAAAATTATCTTCTATTTTTTCTTTTGATTCTTTTATTTGTGTGTGTTTTTCTTCATTTGATAGTTTTGGTAGATTTACATGATCAAGAGTATGAGATCCTATTTCTATAAGACCACTTTTAATCATTATTTTAATTTGCTCATCGTTTAACATTTTCTCACTATTTAATTCATTTGAAGCTTTATCTAAATCTTTATCTGTAGCCCAATTTTCATTAAATCTATTTAATACAATATAAATTGTTGCTTTAAAATTGTATTTTTGTAATAAAGGAAATGCCTTTGTAAAATTATCTTCATATCCATCATCAAAACTAAGAACAACTGCTTTATTAGGAATTACTTCCAAATTTACTAATTCACTCAATGTAAAACTTGTAAATCCATTCTTTTTTAACCAAATTAATTGCTTTTCAAACTCACTTGGTTTTACTCTTAATCTGTTAAACTTCGATTTATTTTTTGGTAAATGCTCACTTATCATATGATACATTAATACTCTTGGATAGTTAAACGAAATGTTTTTTCTCCACCAAGAAAACCGTAAAGAAAGAAATATAAAAAGAATTAATATTAAAATAATTATATAAATCAATCAGCTTTCCTAAAACTATCTGCATAAACAAAGAAAACAAAGATTGTTAAAAAACTAAGTAATTCTTTTGAACCAAAAGCACCAAAATCAAACTGAGTAACTATAATAAAATAAGTTGCTATAGGGAATAAAATAAAGTTTTTACTTTCATATATTCTTTTTAAAACCACAAAAATTGTAAATACACATGAGATTAGACCAAAGAATCCTGTGTAAAGCAATATTTCTAAAGTCGAATTATGTGGATCTGGAAATTCATTTAAAAAATCATTTGGTAAATTTTTAAATGAATTTAAACCATAACCAAAAAATAATTTCTCTTTAATAAATTCAATAGTGTATAACCAAATAGTTGTCCTATTACTTGAATTTCCATGAAGAAGTTGTTCAAATCTATTTTGAAAAGAATCAAAACTAAAATATAAAACAACCAAGAAACATAAAAAACATAAGAAATAAGTTATATGAGAAAGCTTTATTGTTTTGTAATTTAATAGTAAAAGTACAATAAAAGAACATATACTTGCAACCCAAGAAGATCTTGAAAATGAAAAAATCATAAAAAATGAAAATAATATAATAAGAAATAATGCAATATTTCTTTTATATTTTAATATACAAAGAGCTAAAACAAATCCCATACCCATCATTAAACCAAATGCATTTCTATTATTAAGACTTCCCGTTATACCTTCTCCCATAACAATAGTTGGATTTTGAATAAATTGATAAATACCAGCGAATAGTAATAATGAAAATGAACCCAAAACAACTATTAAAATTTCTCTTTTTCTAAAAAACTCTAATTTATAAAAATACGCAAGGATGACAAATATTAGTCCATATTTATATACAAATGAAAAAATGGTATGCCAAGATTTCTTATCTAAATATTCCGGATTTATAGTATTTGATAGAAGCATAGTTAAAATAATAAAACAAAATCCAATAAATAAATATTTAGTTTCTTTTAAATTCTCAACTAGAATATTAAAATTTTTTGTTTTAAAAAGATGATAGAAAAAAAATATTGAAATTATTACAACAGAAGCTTGGAAAATAGAATTTTTAAAAGGTATTGAAAAAATCCAAGTAAAAATTAAAAACTTAAAAATTATATTATAGTTTAATTTATTGTACGCATCTAGCATATATTATATTTCCCAGTAAAAATTTTGTCTTAATGAAGATTTTAATTATATCTTACTAATCTTAAAATTTTTTCATTATGTCAATTAATGCTTGAAATAAAGGAAATATCAGATACATTTCAAAATTAAAAAAGGTTAAATCATTATGCTCTTTAATAGTTATGAATTTATATTTTTACCAATAGTATTTTTTACATACTTTTATTTAAATACTAAAAGATTATCCGAAATTGCAAAAGGCTTTTTAGTTT
>JAIELU010000090.1 GCA_019752775.1 Campylobacterales bacterium
AGTTAATATTTCAAAACTAGATAACCTAATTTTCAATAATTTTTTAATCAAACAAATTAAAATCTTTTATACCTTTGAAGAATTAAAAAACTTTACTTATGAAAAAATGGAACATATCACTATAAAACTTGTTAACTCAAAAAATGCAAATCAAACAATAATAGATCTATCATTTATGGGTTTTGAGAAAAAAGCAGAAGGAATTATAATATCATCGAATTCTCAAAGTAGTTTAACCGTTGGAACTATAGGAAAAAGAACAGGTGGTTCTATCAGTACACATATTTTAAATTCAACAGAAGCTATTTTAATAAAAAACATTTGGGCAAACGAAAATATTAATCAAACAAAAGATTTAAACTATTGGTTTGAATTGAAAGAAAAAGGTGCAATTACTCAAGAAGAGTATGAATTAAAAAAGAAAGATTTTCTTAACTAATAACTAATAAGTTTATAAAAATAAAATAAGAGTCATAAAAAAGTCTTTTGTTTGTTAATATTAACAAATAAAAAATATTAAGAGTTTAACATGAACTTATTAGAGTTTAAAGCAATAGATTAGATTTTCTTTGTTTTTCTTATAGTGATATCATTATATATTATTTTTTATTGAGAAATATGGAGTTTATATAGTATTGAGCTTTAGAAAATCAGTAAAAATATATCTGTTATTAGAGCAAATTTTTGAATATGGTTATAAAAATGATAAATTAAGAAATCATGAAATTAACGGTAAGATGTTAAAAATTCTATTATATTAATCTAAACTTAAAAAAGTAGGTGTTTTCACTAATTTGCACTAGAGGATTAAAATGTTAAATTCAAAAGAAAATAAAAAAATAGTTACTACTTTTAAGTAAGTAAACAAATCAAATCTTAATAAAAGGTTTTATAAGAATTCCATCAATTAATCCTGATTTTCAAAATATTTTAAATTTGTTTCAACAACTTCATTATTACTATTTAAAGTCAAAGGTATTACAACACATTACTTGTTCTTTTAGAGGATGATTCTTTACAGCTATTTTACTATTTAAGTTAATATCTTTATTTTTTATTATTTCTTGCTTAATGTAATAGTGTGTGCTATTTGCAAGTATATCTGCTATGAATGTTAAATTACTATTTTCAGTTATAATCTCAAATTGTATATCTTCCCATTGTATATTTTCTCCTTCTATCTCCCTTACTTCTAATTTAGAAGTACGTGTACAAGATATTAGTTCATTTGTTTCTTTATTATATGTATGTAATGTTTTTGATAGTGTACGTTTTGTCATGAGGATAATGCTATCTTGTAAATTTTTTTTAAATAATTTAATAATACCCTTATCTAGATTATCAGTAATAATTTCTATGTCTATTTTTTTAATATCTTTACAATGCATTCTATAAAAATCTAATGCTTTAAAAAAAACTCCTTTAAAAACTTCATAATGTAAAGATGATTTTTGGTTAGATGATAATTTTAATTTATTTTCTGACTCAAAAAAATCTTGCACAAAAGTACCATGATAAAACCATCCAACTTTATATTCTTTAAAAAGCATATATACTTTATCTCTTAATTTCTTTTGTTCATTGTCCTCTAAATCTGTTATATGCAACTTTCCATTATTTTTAAATTCATGAAATATTGATTTACTTGTATCTTTACACATTTCTAAATATTCATACGGGATTAAAAATCCTACCATGATTCCAAATTCACCCTCATATTGTTCTTGTTTATCAGAATAATTTTTTGCACCAGATTCATCAATTATTAATGCAAGTTTTTGCATTTAAATCCTTGTCTTGATAATTTTTATTAAAAATAATACCATAAAAACAAAATAAGTAAAACGTATTAATAAATTAAGATATTCTGACCACATGAAACAGAACATAGATAATTATTAGATTAGAATTCTAATAAAAATTACAATGACATTTTTATAGATACTGTTAGTTATAATTAACTACAAAGAATTAATAAATAGTTATGTGCCCCGTGCTAAAATATTATTCGATGAAAATAATATGGAGAATTAATGCCTGAATTTAGTTTGTGTAGTTATCAATTAGAGGCTTTCAAAAGTGTTATCAATGAATAT
Organism: Campylobacterales bacterium; assembly: GCA_019752775.1. Lineage (GTDB taxonomy): Bacteria > Campylobacterota > Campylobacteria > Campylobacterales > Arcobacteraceae > Aliarcobacter. Next base: position 2,097 of record JAIELU010000090.1, read on the forward strand.
GAACAGGGGGAGGGAGATTCTGCTTTGGTCATAATGCCTGCTGGTACAGGAAAAACAGTTATTGTAACTAAAATAATTGATTACCTAATTAACAAGTATAAAGTTAAAAACATTGCTTATGTATCGGTAACAAAGGCCCTGTCTATATATATTAACCAAACCTTTGAAGAGAAGCTTCAAAATAAAAAATGTCCATTTGTCACATATACTTATTCTAAATTGATTGATGATGTCTTCAACAATAATCTTAATAAAAATAGTTTTGATATCATTATATTTGATGGATTTGATGAGTTCACGGTGACTAATGAAAACTTGTTACTTTATGAAAAGATTTTAACCTATTTTAAATGCTTTAAAATTGCTTTTAGTCGAGATATACATTCTGAATTAATAAGAAATTTCAAGCTTGTTTATCGTTACTCATATGAGGATTCAATTCAAGATGGCTCATTTATTCATATTCAAAAACTATTAAAAGAAAACTACATAGATCATCTGGATAGTATTATTAAAAATCTTCGAGATGGTGAGTTATTGTCAATAGAAGAAAAAAATTTACTTCAAAGAGAAATTGACACTCTCAAACAAGAAAATCAAGAGTTTCAAAAAGCACTCGAAATGTTACTTGATAAGAAATTGAAAAAAGAAGAGTTATTTGAAATGTCTTATAGAGTTGAGCAGCTAAATATTTTTGAAAAAATGCTTGCATCTAATGACATTGAAGAAAAAATTTCTGAACAAAAGTGGCAACAATTTTTTGAAATAAACCAATGGATTTTTGGTTTAGGACTCAATTACATTTTCAATGCAGCTTTGGATGGAAAGAAACTTGAAAAGACTGTGGTTGGTGCTAATGTATCAGGATCAGGCAAGAGGGTAGATGCTCTATTACGAACGACTGGAATAATTCAATCTTTGTCTTTTTGTGAAATCAAGACACATAAGACAAAGGTATTAAAAAGTGTATCTAATGCATATCGGGCTGATTCTTGGGCTATTTCAGATGAACTTGCTGGTGGTATAGCCCAGATTCAGAGAACAGTACAAAAGTCATTAATGAATATTTCAGAGCGACTAATAATTCTTGATGAGGAAGGATATCAGAAACAGAACTCTATTTATCTTTATAAGCCAAAAGCATTTCTAATTATAGGGTCTTTAGATGAATTTAAGAACGAAAAAGGTTTTATAAATGAATCTAAGTTCAGTTCTTTTGAACTATTCAGACGCTCTATATCTGACATAGAAATAATTACTTTTGATGAATTGTATAGTCGAGCATGTGCCCTTAGTAACAAGCAGTCTAAATGGATATAAATGCTTAAAAAGGTTCAATTAAAGTTGCAAATATCATAAACTATATATGAATAAGTTTTCAATTTTATTTAATGAATTTGCAACTATATTGAATATTAATCTGTCAATAAGTTATATATTTCATTTTTAATTGAAGATGTTATTACACTCTTTTCTTGCAAAAGACAAATCTATATTTTTCATAAAATTTAATGACATTGCATGCTCAACACATTTTTCTTTTTTTATATTCTTATCGACATTAAATTTGTTAATTTCTGTTGCAGCACTTAAGATTGAAGTATATTTATTATTTTCATTTGAATTTGATTGTAATAATTTTGAAGCTAATTGCTTTATTCTTGCATCAAATTCAATTTTTTCAGCTTCATAATTATTTATTTGTTCATTGTTAATTGTACCGTTATTAATGAATGTTCCATTATTGCTGATGTTATTATTTGCATATAATAAACTCATTCCTGCAATTATAATTAGCAAAATTTTTGATTTCATATTTTACTCCTCTAAGTATTTTATTTCATAAAATTTTAAACCATTAAATGATTTAAACCAGTTCTCTTTTCTTCCCAAAATTAAATAAAGTAATAAGTTCTGTTGAACTTTACTTTGATAATAATTAACAAAAAATGTTTTATAATCTCTCAAGGAAGGCTCTGCTTTCCATTGAGGATGAGTATGCCAATCACCCAAGTAAGTAATTTGTCCATTACTTTTTTCCCATATTCGTTCAATATTCTCTTGTAAATAATTTACATTTAGTTCTAAGCTATATTCACTTGAGTTTAAAGAATTATCTTCAAAAAAATGAGTAATTTCAATGGTGTTATTTTGAGGATATAATTTCCCTAAAATAACACCACCTTTTTCTCTATTAAATTCAAACTGACGTAAAGTTAAAAGTTGTTGCTTCAATTCAGTATTAATATGAACTTTTAAATTCTTATTTTGGAATTTGATTTTATTCATATTTCTAAAAATTTCTTTTAATTAATGTATTATCATTTACTTGATAATCATTCTTTAAATATTTATTTAAATTTCCAATCTCTCCAATTGAAGTCCAATGAGTTTCGATTTTTTCATCTAATAAATATTTTATAATCATATTTGCAAAATGATTTAAATGTATATTAGCATTCAAATATGTATAAGGCATATAATTAGAATTACATCCAACATCACTTTTTACAAATTCTGATGTAGCTTTTCCATCTAAAAATGTGATTTCTTTAAATAAGCTGTTCATATTAAATTCTTCACTATTAATTGAATCATCAAATAATAATGAATGTCCTATTGATGCAGTAGCTTCAAACCAACAAGATATAACAGCCTTCACATTCCCATTAATCGCGTCTCTAATGATTTTTTCTTCAATATGATTTGCATCGCTTCCTAAGGCAGTTATAATTAAGTCACATTCCGTTAATTTTTCAAATTGATTCTCAACATAATCATCAATTGCATTTATATTAATATCTAAAAACTGTTTTTCTAAATAAGTTTTAAGTGCTAAAGCTTTATTTTGTTCAAGATACTCCATACCAAGTAAATGTCTTGCTATATTATTTGAACTTAATGTCTCTGGATCAATTAATACAATATTGTTACAACCAATTTTAATTAATTTGTGTGCTAATGCAGCCCCAACTGAACCGCAACCTACTATGGTAATCTTTTTTCCTTTTTTATTTACATTAACATTCATTAAAGTTCCACCTCTTTTATATAACCTACTATTAGAAATATCCATTGCTGATATCCCATAAATTTCTTTGTTTGCATTTTCTTTATTAAGAAAAGGATTAATAAAATTCATTACATGAGTTGATTTCTTTTCATTAAAATAAATGCCTGCATAATGAATTTCTTTTGTATTTGGTATATTGAAAGAAAATAAAATAGCGTGAACTACGTTTTTTATTTTTTTAATTTTTTGAAGATTATTTAAATATCCAAGCTTTATAATAAAGTTTTTTAAGTCATCATAAGTTTTAGGTATATTGTTTTCTAACTCTTTCTCAAAATTTATATATAGAATTTTATTTTTACTATATTCATAATTTGCACTTTTACAAAATTGTTTTATGAATTTTTCTTCTTCTATAAAAAGTAGTTCTTGAATTTTTGTTTTAACAATATATGCATCAAGTAGTTTAAAAGACTTATATTTAGTAATAAGGTCTTTATTATAATGAATTTTTCCTCTTGCACTACACCAATAACTGTCGAATTCATCAAAAATTTCATTTTTATCAAATTCATCATTTTCAATTTTACTTAAAAATTCTTCAAGTCGATTATATGAATCACATAGTAAATCATAAGGATTTTCATAATATAACTTATCTTCTTCTGCATTTAAACATATTCCATAAGCATTAATTCTATCATTAAATTGCTCTACATGTGGGTATCTTAGAAACATGCTTTTATCAGTTGTATAGAATTTTGGATACTTTAATGGGAAATTATGACTGATTTCAGTTATAATCTCCACAGAAGATTTATTAATAATGAAAAATTTACTCATTAATAACAAATCTTTACTATCTGATTTAGATGTGTCTATAAAATTTAATTCCTCCAAATATCCCTTCGCCAAAAGTTGATTTGAAGTTAAATTATTAGGCATATCTTTTTTCTGCACTTCTTTCTGGTTTAACAGTCACTGTTGCTGCTGTTCCTGTATTCGAAGATGAAGTTTCATCTACAAGTACCAAACTTATTCCATGTTTTTTTACAGATTCAATTCCATTGTTTCTTGCTTCTGTTGTAGAATACATTTCACTTGTACCAATTATTTTATGGTTTTTTGCACATAAATTAAAATATGGACTTTCATCTTTTGCTACTAATCTTTGATAGTTTTCATCATCTTCACAGTTTTTTCTTACTGATTCAATACCAGTTAATGCATCATGTCTATTAACATAATTCTCTGATTTTAAAATCACTTGGTGATTCGCAGCCTTTAAAACCCAATGATAAGGTTGTTCTATACCATCATGTTTATATAAAACATAATATCCATTTTTTTTATCGTTCAAATTGAACTCCTTGTGTTAATATGTACTAGTATATTGAAACTAGTATTGCAATTATACTAAAAATAGAAGCAAATGTCAAATATACTTCTAAAATAATAGAATTAATATATACATATATTTATATTTATTTATAAATAATACAAGAAATATTACTATTTCTATGGAAAGAGAACTTGATTTTTCTAATAATTAATGTTAAAATGTTTTTTATTAATAAATTAGGATGAACAAATATGTTAGAGAGAGTAAAAGAAATTTATTTAAAACTATATATGGAAAGTTATTCTTGTACAAAAAATAAATTAAAAGACTATTTTAAAGTCACGGAAAAAACTATAGAGAATACTTTAAAGCCTTATTCAGACGTTATAATTTACGATAAACAATTAAAGAGATACAGGTTTACTAAACTTTTACCAGATTTTATTCCTTATGAAGTTTTTTATGAAATATTTAGTGAAAGTATTGCAAATAGCACTATAAAAAAAGATTTTCTTAAAATAAAGAATTTATTTATGCAAGAAAATGATGGTATTGTTATGATTAGTACTTCTGATTTATCAGATTTTGCAAAAAAGATTATAATGTTTACAATTGCTATAAACGATAATAATATTTTAAAAATCGAATATACAAAGAATGGTGACCAAAAAGAAATTAAATTTATAAAACCTCATACAATAATATGTAATGGTTTTACATATTATTGTTATGCAAGTTATGAAAAACGAAATGAAAAAGATGTTGGTTCTATAAGAACATTTGAATTTAATCGAATAGGTAACGTTGAAAGTTTAGAATTTTTATCTGATGAAATATTTAAAATAGAACAACATGGTAACGCTTTTGGTCCCTATGAAAAAAATAAATATATTGTTTTAGAATTTGATAGAATGAGTACAGATTTTTTCAGAAAATCAAATATTTTTCAAAATTCTACTTATGAAATTATTGATATTAATGAAAATAATTTAATTGCAAAAATGTATTACAATAGTTTAGAAATTGAAGTAGTAAAGCTTATTCAGCAATGGATGCCTCATATAAAAATTTCTGATAATGATGAAAACAAAAGTAAAGTTTATAAAATAATAAAAGATAATTTTGATAAATTAATTTCATAAAGAAAATAAATTTTGTATCTAACCGAATAAATAGCGCTATTTCCGGAAAAATTACTA
>JAIELU010000110.1 GCA_019752775.1 Campylobacterales bacterium
AAAAGAGTATCAATTAACTCTTTATTTTCGCTTCTTGTAACTAAAAAAAGTGCATTTTCATTATTATCATCTGTAGCATTAACACTTATACCTAAACGAATTAATTCTCGAATCATTTCTAAATGATCATTTCTTATTTCTATATTTTCTTTTGGTGTTTCTAAAAAATATGCTATTGATTCCATTAGAAGAGTTTTGTTTTTACTACTTCTACTATTTATATTACAGCCTAGAGAAAGAGCTTTTTCTATAATATCAATATTTTTGATACCTTTTGATATTGCATAAAAAATAAAATTTCTGCCATTTCTATCCATAATAGTCGGATTTGCACCTAATTCCATAAGTAATAAAGCTAATTCATTATTTTGTGTAACAATTTCTTTATGTAAAATGGTATTTCCATCTTTATTAACTTGATTTATATTTAACTCTTCTAATGACCCAACTTTTCGAATAATATCCATATTTCCATTTGCAACCGCATCAAAAATTAGATTATGTCCATGAATATCACTATTATTTAAAGCTTGTGTAACTTGAATTAAGTAATTTACAATTCTATTATTTGCACTAATAACTGCATCTTGTAAAGCTGTTCGTTTATAAATATTTAAATGATTTATGTTGATTTTATTCTCTATTAAGGTTTGCAAAATTGCGCTGTTTTTAGCATGAATGGCATAAAAAATTGCAGTTTCTTCTTGTGAGTTTTGGATTTCTATATTAACATTGTTTGAAATAATCCAAACAACTGATTGATATAAATCTTTTTTACAGCAATAATGTAAAATAAGTTCGTTGTGAACAGATAATGTATTTAAATTTAAACCAAGTTCACTATGCATCTTATCTAGCTTTTCAATACTAGGATTTTGATTTAATAATTCTTTTAAAAATTCTTCTTCAGTAGTTTTAGTCTTATTTATAAGCTTTTTGAACATTTCACCTACCAATATTTTTATAATATAATTTATTTGCGATTATATAATAAAAAAGCAAGTTCTGAGCTTTATATGATAGAAATATGATAGAAATACTGTTTGCATATTTAATATACAACAAAATATTTACAATAGTAGATAAAGTTTCTATAATCTAAATAAAAATATATACAAAGGAATTTTATGGAAAATTTTGCTGATGTAAAATATATTTTAGATGGTTTTCTATTTATATTTGCAGGAATTCTTGTAATGTGGATGGCGGCTGGTTTTGCTATGCTTGAATCAGGTTTAACAAGAAGTAAAAATACTGCAACAGTTTTGACAAAAAATATTCTATTATTTGTAATATCTTGTATTATGTTTTACTTTGTTGGATATAACTTTATGTATGGTGATGGAAATATTTTTATTGGAAGTGGAGTAATGTTGTCTGGAAAAACAAATGAAGCAATGGGCTATCCTGTAATGGCAGACTTTTTCTTTCAAGTTGTATTTGTAGCAACTTCAGCTTCTGTTATTTCAGGAGTTATTGCAGAAAGAATGAAAATATGGCCATTTCTAATTTTTACAATAATTTTAACAAGTTTTATTTATCCAATTCAAGGGCATTGGTCATGGGGAAAATCTGAACTTGGAGGTTTTATGACAGGATTTTCTGATTTTGCAGGTTCAACTGTTGTTCACTCTGTTGGTGGATGGGCTGCACTGGCTGGAGTATTGATTTTAGGAGCTAGAAAAGGTAAATATGGTAAAGATGGTCAAGTTAGACCAATTCCTGGCTCAAATCTTCCTATGGCAACACTTGGGACATTTATTTTATGGATGGGATGGTTTGGATTTAATGGTGGTTCTCAATTAGCACTTGGTTCAAAAGAAGATATTAATGTAATTGCTTCTGTAATTGCTAGTACAAATATGGCTGCATGTGCTGGTGGATTAATGGCTGCTATTTTAACACAACTTATTTATAAAAAAATTGATTTAACAATGGTTTTAAATGGTACCTTAGCAGGACTTGTTTCTTGTACAGCAGGACCTAATTTGGGGATTGATGTAGCTCTAATTGAGGGATTAATTGGTGGTGCATTAATAATATTTGCTGTTTCATTTTTTGATAAATTAAAGATTGATGATCCAGTTGGTGCTTTATCTGTTCACTTGGTTGCAGGTATTTGGGGAACCTTAGCTGTTGGTATTTTTAGTCCTACAGTTACTTTTTTAGCTCAGATAAAAGGTGTAGTTGTAGTTGGTTCATTTGTATTTATATCATCATTTATTATTTGGAAAATAATAGATTTATTAATTGGATTAAGAGCTGATGATGAGACAGAAGTTAATGGTCTTGATATTAATGAAACAGGATTAGAAGCCTATCCAGAATTTAAAAGAGCATAATTAAAAAAATAAAACAAAAAGATAGAAGGAGTATTTTTTTATTGATTGTATATAAATTATACAATCAATAATTTATATTATATTTTTTATACTGTTATAATATTAAAAAAATTAAGGAATATTATGAGTATGGAATCTATCTCTTATATCATTAACACTTTATACGCAATTTTTGCGATGACATTGATTATTTTTATGGTTCCAGGTTTTGCAATGCTGGAAGCTGGAATCGTAAGAACCAAAAATGTTACAACGGTGTTAACCATAAATACGCTTATTTACGCAATTGCTTCATTAGCTTTTTTATTATTTGGTTATTCCTTAGCTTTTGGAGACTTTGGCAGTGAAATTATGAGCAAATGGGCTGTATTTTTATTTCAAATGGCATTTGTTGGTAAAGTTGTAAATATTATGAGTGGTGGAGTTAGTGAAAGAGCAAAAATTATCCCATTAGCATTGTTTACAATTATTATGGCATCAGTTCTTTATCCTTTAATTGTAAATATTACATGGGGAGCAAATTTTCTAAAAAATACAATTTTGGAATTATCAATGTATGATTTAGCTGGTTCGACTATAATTCATAGTACAGGTGGTTGGGCTTTATTGGCTGCAATTTTGATAATTGGCGCTAGACGTGGAAGATATACAAAAGAGGGTGCAATAAGAGTAATACCTGCATCTAATATTCCATTAGTTACTTTAGGTGCATTTTTATTATGGATTGGTTGGTTTGGGTTTAATGGTGGAAGTGTAGGTTCAATCACAAGTAAAGAAAATGCAGATTTAGTGGCACTTACAATTTTAAATACTAATACAGCTGGATTAAGTGGTGCTATAATGGTGGCAATAATTATGCAACTTGTTTATAAAAAACTTGATTTAACAATGATTTTAAATGGTGCATTAGGTGGTTTAGTATCAATTACAGCAGGCGCTGATTTATATAATATTTATACACCTATATTAATAGGTGCATTAGGTGGCTGTTTGGTTGTTATGGGAGTTTCGTTTTTTGATAAAATGAAAATTGATGATCCAGTTGGTGCTTTATCAGTACACCTTTTAAATGGAATTTGGGGAACAATAGCTGTTGGTATTTTTGTATCAAATGATAAAATTACATTATTAGGACAAATAAAAGGGATTTTAGTTATTGGAGTATTTGCTTTTGTAAGTTCTTTTGTAACATTGTATTTAATTAATAAAATAATGCCATTACGAGCTGGAAATGATGAAGAAATGCAAGGATTAGATGTAGAAGAGTGTGGTATTGAAGCTTATCCTGAATTTAAACGAGCATTCTAATATTAATTTAAAAAAATTTTGTTAAAATATAAGAACTAAAAAAAGGATTCATAGTGAAAAAGATTGAAGCTGTAATTAAACCATTTAAACTTGAAGATGTAAAAGATGCATTATCACAAGCCGGAGTTACTGGTATGACAGTATCTGATGTGAAAGGTTATGGAAGACAACAAGGGCATAGTGAGCTTTATAGAGGAGCTGAGTATGTGGTTGATTTCTTACCAAAGATAAAATTAGAGTTAATTGTTGCTGATGAAAATGTAGATTCGATAATTACAGTAATTATTGAAGCTGCAAAAACTGGAAAAATCGGAGATGGTAAAATTTTTGTTTCACCAGTTGAACAAATTATTAGAATTAGAACAGGTGAACAAGATGAGGAAGCTATTTAATGAGCAATATTTCTACTTTTGAGCTAAATGAACCTTTAGATATGCATTTGCATTTAAGGGATGGTGAAATGTTAGGTTTAGTTGGACCATTAACTTCTGAAACTTTTAGTGGTGCTTTAGTTATGCCAAATTTAGTACCACCAATTACAACAAAAGAAGAATTATTATCTTATAAACGACGAATAAATGCTATTTGTGAACAAGACAACTTTGAACCTTATCTAACACTATTTTTTAAAAATGATTATTCTTATGAATTTTTAGAAGATATAAAAGATGATATTATTGCTATTAAACTTTATCCAGCAGGAATTACAACAAATTCTGAAACAGGTGTTTCTTCTATGGATGTTGAAGTTTTGAGACCTACTTTAGAATCAATGAGTAAATTAGGAATTCCTTTATGTATTCATGGTGAAACTAATGGTTTTGTAATGGATAGAGAAAAAGAGTTTATGCCAATTTATGAAGCAATTGCAAAGGCTTTTCCAAATCTTAAAATTATTATGGAACACATCACAACAAAAGATGCTATTGAATTACTTGATAAATATGAAAATTTATATGCGACAGTTACCTTACATCATTTATTAATAACACTTGATGATGTTGCAGGGGGAATGTTAAATCCTCATTTATTCTGTAAACCAATAGCAAAAAGACCAGAAGATAGAGTGGCTTTATTAGACACAGCTTTAAAAGCTCATCCAAAATTAATGTTTGGAAGTGATTCAGCACCACATCCTAAACATAGAAAAGAGTCTTGTGGTTGTGCAGCTGGTGTATTTACTTCACCAATTGCTTTACAAGTATTAACACAAATTTTTGAAGAGCATGGATGTTTAGATAATTTAAATAAATTTGTATCTTTGAATGCACAAAAAATTTATAATCTAACGCCATTAACGAAAAAAATTACATTAGTAAAAAAAGATTTTATTGTTCCATCTGCTTATGAATACAATTATGAAAGTGTTGTTCCTATGTATTCAGGAGAAAGAATTTCTTGGAGCATAAAAAGTATTGATTAAAAAGATAGTTTTTAACTATCTTTTTGTTCTAATAATTTTTTGATATTTTCAGACATTTCTTTGGCTTTCACTTCTCTTTCTTCTCTCATTGCTCTTAAGTTATCTAAAGTTTCTTGTTTTTCTCTATCTAGATTTGCTTTTATCTGAATAGCTTTTCTATTATTTGAAATACCAGATATTGATGAGAATTTTTCTTTTTTATTTATATAAATCGTTCCAGATGAAGAAGTTGCATTTTTATTAAATACAATTATATCGTCAACTTTTAAATTTATTATTTCATAAGCTGTTAATTCAGTTTCAGCCATAATCGATTCGATTTTCATTCTAGCACCTGAAATAAGTGTTTTAATATCTCTTTTCCTACTAGATTTTCTATTTTTACCTTCACTAAATACTTTTTCAACAACTTTATTTAATAAAGGTTCATAATAAGAAATAGGATAACAAATAGATAAAAACCCAGATTCCTCATCTATTGTTATTTCTAAAACAACAAGTAAAACTATTTCATGATCAGATACTATTTGAATAGCATTTGCATTTGTATCTCTTGATTCGATTTTATAATTTAACTTTGAAATATCACTCCAAGCTTTATAAAGATTCTTAATAAACATTTTATAAAAGTGCTCAAGGATTTCAATTTCGATTTCGGTTAATTCTCTATCAATATTATCGCTTGTATTAACGGCTCCTGAACCCAATAATTCAGCAATAATTTTATGTGAAATCGCTGGATTACACTCAATCACTATTCTTCCATCAAGTGGTTTAATAGATAAAGTATTTAGTGAAGTAATCTGAGGAATTGATAAAATAAATTCTCCATAAGTCATTTGTTCAATAGAATATAACTTAACATCAACAATTTTTCTAAGCATAGAAGATAAATCATTTATAAAATCTCTTAGCATTTTGTCATGCATTGCAGAAAATGCTTTTAACTGCTCCGGTGATATTCTATTTGGTTTCTTAAAATCATAAATAGCATAGTTTTTTTCCTTTGAAACAATCCTTTCAATAGGTGTTTCAATATCTTCACCTTGTTCTGCAATATCTAAAAGAGCATCAATTTCATCTTGACTTAAAAATTCAGCCATCTTATCCTCTTACTTCGATGTCAACATCAATTGCACCCATTTCTTTAATCATTTTTAAAGTATCAATAATTTCAGTCATAGGTAATTTCATAACTTTCATAGCTCTTACTAAATCAGAAATTGTTGGTGTTCCTTTTGTATTAATCATTGCATTATCAATATTTATAATAGGTTTATCAGCAATTTTTACATTGTCTCCAATATCAACACCAGGATTTTGAGAAGGATCTTTCCATCCAGCATCGTTTAATCCAGATTTTGTGATTCTAATAGAAAATGAATCTCTTGCAATTGTAACAGGAGAAATTGGAATATCTCCACCTGTAATAACAGATTCTCTTCCCATATCAACAATAACTTTTTTTCTAAATATTTCAGCATCAAGTTCTATATTTTCAATTATAGAAATAAATTTTACAATTGAAATATCATTTGGTTTAGCAATTTCTACTGTTCTTGTATCAACAGCACTTGCAAGTTTTTTCCCAAATTTGTCATTTATTTTGGTTTCAATTAAATCTGCATTTCTAGCAGAGCTTTTATAAAGACTGAGCTGAATAGATTTTTCATCTTTTAAATTATAATCAATTTCATTTTCTACGGTTGCACCCTCATAAATAAACCCAGTAGTTTTATTGTTTTCATTTGCTACAATTGTTCCTTGAGCTAATGCATAAACATTCCCATCAACACCTTTTAATTGGGTAATTAAAAGTTCTCCATGATCAACAGATTTTGAATCTCCAATAGTTGATACTTTTACTTTTATTTTATCCCCTTGTCGTGAAAATGCTGGTAATTCAGCCGTTACCATTACAGCTGCAATATTTTTAGAGTTAATAGAACCAGCAGGAATTTTTATATAAGAATTTCTTAAAAGATTTTGTAAAGATTGCATTGTAAATTTAGATTTATCTCCTGTTCCAGCAAGTCCAACTATTAATCCATAACCAATTAGTTGATTTTCTCTTATTCCTATTACATTAGAAATATCTTTGATAGTTTGCGAATACAAAGAAGACAACAAAATTGTTACTATTAAAAAATATCTCAATATCATCCTTCATTATTAATTGTTTTTATTTTATCGAAAATTTAATAAAAAAAGGTATAATCGAAGATACTAAAATTATTTTACAGGGTTATAGATTGAAGATTTACATTTATGGTAATCAAAGTTTCAAAAAAGAAATTCACGAAACATTAGAGCATTCAAATATAAAATTTAAACTTGACAAATAGCGGAATCCCCATGACTTTTTTTTTAATTCTTATTCGCTATTACAAAATTTATTTGATGCTGAAATAGAATTGAAAGAAAAATACAAAAACTAAAATTTACTGATACTCTTTTAACACGAGTACCGGTGCATAGAGTGTTTCCAGCAACAAAAATCCCCATGAATAGTTTGAATTTTTTCTGTTCAAATTTTAAGATC
>JAIELU010000234.1 GCA_019752775.1 Campylobacterales bacterium
ATGGGAGGTCGACCTTTACTCACAGTCGAAAAGCACCTTGAGCGAATAACTGTTGGTCAATTGGTGGAATTCTGCCACTTCTCCAAGAACAAATACGAACGATCTAAAATTGAGCCAGGTTCCAACTTGAGATTTTTGTATTTTATTTGAAAACAGCTAACTGAAACTTGTTTTCAGGAACCGCCGTTGGAGCTCTCTGCGCTCAAAGTATTGGAGAACCAGGAACTCAGCTAACGCTTCGAACTTTCCACGTTGGGGGAACTGCGAGTGCAACTCAAACTGAAAGAGAATTAAAAGCTGATAAAGAGGGATTCATTAGATATTACAATATTAAAAAATATGTAAAAGCTGATGGAAAAATTATTGTAGCAAATAGAAGAAATGCTGGTCTTTTATTGGTTGAACCAAAAATTAATGCGCCATTTAAAGGTAAAGTTACTGTTGAAACTTTACATGAAGAAATTATTTTAACTATTACAAATTCAAAAGAAGAGAAAAAATATTTCTTAAGAAAAAATGATGTTGCAAAAGCAAATGAATTAGCTGGTATTTCTGGAAAAATTGAAGGTAAATTATATTTACCATATAAAGATGGTGAAGAAGTTGAGCAAAATGAGTCAATTGTTGAAATGATTAAAGATGGATGGAATATTCCAAATAGAATTCCTTTTGCTTCTGAATTAAAAGTTGAAGATGGTGCTCCTATTACTTCAAAAATAATTTCTGGTGCAAAAGGCCTAGTTAAATATTATAAATTAACTGGTGATTATTTAGAAAGAAGACACGATATTAAAGCTGGTGACGTTGTAACAGATAAAGGTGTATTTGCTGTAATCGTTGATGGTGAAGATAGAGAAGCATTAAGACATTATGTAGCAAGAGGTTCATTAATTGAATTAAATGATAATACAGAAGTTGAAAAAGATTCAGTTATTACTACACCAAAAACATCTGAACAAGTTGTAATTGCAGAATGGGATCCATATGCAAATCCAACTATTGCAGAAAAAGCAGGAACAATTTCTTTTGAAGATATTATTCCAGGACTTACCGTATCAGAACAATTTGATGAATTAACAGGAACTTCTAAACTAGTTGTTAATGAGTATATTCCAAGTGGATATAAACCAACTATTATTTTAGCAACTGATGATAAAGAGATTATTAGATACTCTTTAGATCCAAAGACTTCATTGAATGTGGCTGAGGGTAAAAGAGTAGAAGTTGCAGATATTATTGGTAAAACACCAAAAGCAACTCAAAAATCAAAAGATATTACAGGGGGACTTCCAAGAGTTTCTGAATTATTTGAAGCAAGACGACCAAAAAATATAGCTGTTCTTGCATCATTTGATGGTGTTGTATCATTTGGAAAACCATTAAGAAATAAAGAAAGAATTATTATTTCAGATGGTATAGGAAACAATACAGAATATTTAGTTGAAAAATCTAAACAAGTTCTTGTACATGAGGGTGAGTTTGTTCATGCTGGTGAGGCATTAACAGATGGTCAAACATCTCCTCATGATGTATTAAGAATCCTTGGAGAAAAAGCACTTCATTACTTCATTGTTTCAGAAGTACAACAAGTGTATAGATCTCAAGGAGTAAATATTGCTGATAAACATATTGAGGTAATTACTTCTCAAATGTTGAGACAAGTTTCTATTTTAGATGGTGGAGATACTAAATTTATTGTTGGCGATATGGTTTCTAAAAAAAGATTTAAAATTGAAAATGCAAAAATTATCAAATTAGGTGGAAATCCAGCTATTGCAGAACCTTTATTATTAGGTATCACAAGAGCTGCTGTTACATCTGACTCTATTATTTCTGCTGCATCTTTCCAAGAAACTACTAAAGTATTAACAGAAGCTGCAATTAGTGCAAAAATGGATATGTTAGAAGACTTAAAAGAAAATGTTGTTATTGGTCGAACAATTCCTGTTGGAACTGGTCTTTACAAAAACCAAAAAATTAAATTTTCTGAACATTAATCTTATTCAATAGGGGCTTCCCTATTGGATTTTACTCTTATGGATATATTCTTATTACTTTTTATTTTTATTTCTCTTGAATTTATTGAATCAAATTGGCAAAAAGCCGACTCTTTATATGGAGTGTTGATTAATAATTTTTTATTATTCAGAAAAAATATTTTTATCTATTTTATTATGCATATAACTTTCTTTTACACAATATTTTTATCTTTTTATTTTACAAATTTTGGTTTTTGGATGAGTTCAATTTTTATTGTGAAATTTTTAGACATAAGTTTTAAATTAGTAATTATGAAGAAGCTATCTAATGGAGTTTCTATTGAAAAAATAATGGCAATAAATATTAAAATGACACCTATATTAAGATATTTTAATGTGATTGTATATCCATTGACTTTTTTATTTGCTATCAAAATGATATAAATTAATTTTATCATTTTATTATTATGATAAAATGCTAAAGTTAAATAAAAAAAGGAAAATAAATGCAATATTTAGTAATAGCTTATGATAATGAAAATGCACTAGAAAGAAGATTAGAATCAAGAGAAGCTCATATTGAGGGTGTAAGAAAATTAATCAGTGAAGGTAAAATAATAAATGCTGGTGCATTAATTGAAGAGGATGTAATGGTTGGATCAACTTTATATATAAATTTTGAAACAGATGATGAATTAGATGAATGGTTAGAAAATGAACCTTATGTTAAAAATAATGTTTGGAATATGGATGAATTCCAGATAGTTCCTATGAAACTGCTTTCTAAATAAAATAAATTTATTTTAAATAAAAGGAGATTTATTAATCTCTTTTTATTCTACTCAATCTATAAAGAGTTACTCTCACTGTTCATCTTTTTCAATAAAGTCATTCTCATCCACGCTGATGTAGTGATTTTAAGTCCGATTTCTTTTGACATTATAGACGCTTGATTTTCTATCCATTCTTTTTCTAATTGATTTAATGCGATTGGGATTGCTGTATTTCTTACTTCATTTTTAGCTTTTGCTGGTCTTCCTGGTATCTTTTTTTTGATAACTTTTTCTTCTAAAACCTTTTCATCAGTTTGAATCTTTGAAGAATTTTGTTTTAATTTATCTGCATATCCCATTTATTTCTCCAGTATCTTTCTTAGTTCAATCATATCTTCAATGGCATTTCTATAAATATGTCTTTTAAATCTATTATTTCCAGCTTTTGTTTCTACATATTCACAATCAAATAAAGAATCTTCAAGAACTGATGATTCTCTTACAAAAATTATTGGGATATTAACTTTCCCATATAATTTTTCTATTTCCTCTAATAAATATTCTTTTAAGTCAGTTGACTTATTATTATTTTTTGCTCTATTAATAACAATAATTATATTTTTATTTATTTCTATAATATCTTTTAAAGTTGCAATTGTCGCTTGAACATCAACAATTGAGGTAAGAGTTGGTATTAGTATTTTATTTGATTTTTTTATAATATCATTTATTCTCGTATCTTTAAATCCACCAAAATCATAAACAACTTTTTCATCATAAGGTATTTCTTCATACTCTTCCAATGATACTAAAAATCCTTTTTCTTCAGGCATTAAATTATGTGCTGAAGAGTGAGAATCATTTGTTACATAAGTGAAATCTAACATTTGAGAGATTTGAACTGATAAAGTGGTTTTTCCTACACCACCTTTGATACTATAAACAACTAATGACATGAACCATCCTATTTTCTCTATATATTTCTATATAATAATATATTTTATAGATTAAAATTATATCAAATTATTTATTTATATATGATATATATAATTGATATATTAGATTATATAAGAAATTACGGAATTATTAAGAGGTAAAGGAGTAGTTTAATACTCCTTTATTAAAAAGTTTAGTCTTGAATTTTACCTTTTTCATACCATTTTCTAAGCCATGCATCAAGAGGATACATGAATTTATAAATAGCAGGAACAACTAATAATGTTAGAATTGTTGAACTAATAAGTCCTCCAATAATTGCCAATGCCATTGGTGCATTACTTTCATGTCCTGCTCCACTTCCAAAAGCTAGAGGAATCATTGCTCCTATCATGGCAAAAGTTGTCATTAAAATAGGACGCAATCTTTTTTCTCCTGCTTCTAAAAGTGCATCATCAATACTTTTTCCATCTTTTATCGCTCGATTTGCAAAATCTACAACTAAAATTGCATTTTTCCCAACCATTCCAAGAAGTAAGATAATACCAATCATTACAAATAAACTGAAAGAATTTCCAGTTAAATATAAAGCTACCATAACTCCTGTAAAAGATAGAGGCATTGAAATCATAATAATAAAAGGTTGAATTATCGATTCATACAATGCAGCTAAAATAAGATAAATCAAAATAACAGCTAACATAACTGCTGCACCAAAAGCTTTACTTGTATCTTGCATATTTTCAACATCACCTGTAAATCTATAATTATATCCTTTAGGTAAAATCTCACCCATTTTTGAGTTGATAACTTCAACAATTTTATCAAGAGAGGTATTAAAAATATTTGCAGTTACAAGTACTTTCCTTTCCCTATCAAATCTGTTTATTGAAGCATTTCCAAAACTCTCTTTTATTTCAAGTAATCCCTCAAGGGCAATAAATTGACCATTTGAATTACGAACTTGTAATTTTTTCAAATCATCCAAAGAACTTCTAAAATTATCTTTTAGACGAACTGTAATATCAAATTGTCTTCCGTTATCTTCATAATATGAAACCGCACTATCACTTGAATATGCTGTTCCTAAAATTGAAGCAATTTGTTCAACACTAACTCCCACTCTTTGGGCATTTTCTCTTAAGATTCCAATTTTAATTTCTGGTTTTCCATTTTCAAAATCTCTATCTACATCCACAATACCAGGAGTTTCTTTGAGTATAGTCATTAATTTTGTAGACGCAATATCAAGTTCTTCAAGTTTATCACCTGTAATTACTACTTGAACAGGAGCAGTTGTACTTCCTGTATTAAAATCATCCACTTTTTCTACTGAGATTGTCATATCTTTTATTGAAGAGAGTTTATCTCTGTAATATTGAATAATTGTTTCTTGTGTTTGTTTTCTTTCACCCAATGCTTTTAGTTTTACATAAATTCTTCCTTTATGTAACTCATTTGCAGAGTTATAACCAATTGATGAAATAGAATATAAAATATCTTTATCTTCTTTTAACATATCATCTAATGGTGTAATAATATTTTTCATTGCTTCTAAATTAATTCCAACCGGTGCTTTAATAGTAATTTGAAACTCTGCATTGTCTTGCATTGGTAAAAATGACATACCAACTTTTAAAGTAGTTGAAGCAACTAAAAGAGCGATTGTAAAGATAATAGTTAAAGTTTTGTAACGAATTAAAGGTTTAAGTATCCAAACATAAGCTTTATCAATTGCTTTTAAAATAGGTTCTGTGGCATGATAAAAACGGTTTTCTTTTGCAGTTAAAACTCGTGCAGCAATACTTGGAATAAACATAATTGCAACAAAATATGAAATCACAATACCTGACGCAACTGTCATGGCAAATGAGTTAAAAAACATTCCAACAATTCCATCCATAAATGCAACAGGTATGAAAACTGCCAATAAAACAGAAGAGATTGCTAAAATAGAAAATGCAACTTCTTTTACACCTTCAAAGGAAGCCTTAAATGGCTCCATTCCTTCTTCCATTTTTTTTGTAATATTTTCTATAACAACAATTGCATCATCAATAAAAATTCCAATTGCAAGAGTAAGACCAATAAGTGTTAAACGATTTAAGTCATATCCTAAGGCATCAATAATTGCAAAAGTTCCAATAACAGAAGTTGGAATTGCTAAGGCTGATACAATAGTTGCAGTTACATTTCGTAAAAAAAGAAAAACAATAAGAACAGCTAAAAATGCACCAAAAATAAGGTCAAATCGTACATTGTTGATATTTACCATAATTTTTTCAGATTGATCTTGTAATATTTTAATTTCTGTTTTTTCACCAGCTAGTATTTGAAGTTTTGGAAGTACTTTTTTAACTCCTTCAATAATATTTAAAACATTTTCACCTGCTATTTTTTTTACTTCTAAAGTTACACCTTGTTGTTTATTAAAAGAAGAAAAACTTTTTGCATCACTTAATCCATCTTGAATTGTTGCTATATCTTTTAATCTCACCCCTGGTTTTACTAATAAATCACCAACTTCTTTAATATTTTGAGCATCACCTTGAGCTTTGATAATTATTTCTTGGGTTTGATTAACAAGTTTTCCAACACCTTGTTTTATGTTTTGTTTCTGAATAATACTACTCACATCAGCAGAAGTAAGATTATATTTATTAAGTAAAAAAGGGTCTATAAAAATACGAATTTCTCTATCTTGGTATCCTAAAATATTAACTTCACCAACACCTTTGATTCTTTGCAGTTGAGGTTTAAGTTTTTCGTCTGCTAGTCTCATTAAAGCAGTTGTATCTTCACCACTTGAAGCAATAAAAAGACTAATAACAGCTCCTGTTGCACCTAGTTTTTTTACTATTGGTTTATCAACTTCTGTTGGAAGATTTATTGCACCAATTTTATCTCTTACATCATTTGTTGCTTCATCTAAATCTTTTGTAAGTTTAAATTGAACAGTTACAACACTAAAACCTTCATAACTTGTTGACATAAGTTTATCAATTCCATCAACTCCTGAAACAGCTTCTTCAATTTTATCTGTAACTTTTGTTTCAACAGTAGATGGATCAGCACCTTTATATGTGGTTTGTACTGTAACAACAGGAAAATCAACATTTGGAAAAAGATTAATGGGCATAGTGTTATATGACATCAATCCAAAAACAATAAATGTTAAAACACCCATCAAAGTTGTGATTGGGCGATTAATAGCTAATTTATACATAATTTACTCAGCTTTAATTGTGCCATTACCAAAAAGGCCTGGCATTAAATCTTTTGTTTTAACTTCTGCTTGCATTTCTCTAGTTTCATTTAAAATTGTTGGATAAATTTTTGAGATTTTACCTTCATAAATTTTATCACTACCATCAACTTTATAAGTAAAAAGTTGACCAACTTTGAGTTTTTGCCAATATTTTTCATCAAACTTTAAAACAAGTTTTACATCATCTAAAGCAATAACATCAATAAGTTTTGTTTGAGAAGCTAATACAATTGAACCTAAATCTATATTTTTCTTACTAACAACTAAATCATAAGGCGCTCTTAGTTCAGTTTTTCGTAATGTAATCTCTTTATTTTGAGCATTTAATTGAGTAATATCTCTATCATAAAGATAATTTTCCATTTTCTCTTTATCTATAACATCTGATATTTTTGCATATCTTTCATAGATTTTAGCCGAGTGTTCAGCATTTTTTCTAGCAGTTTCATATTCAACTTTTTCTTGAGAATTATTCAAAGAAAGCAGTAAATCACCTTTTTTAACTTTATCTCCAACATTTACATTTAATGTTGAAATAATACCTAATACAGAAAGACCAAGTTCTGATTTTTTTTCACTAACTACATCAAATGTTGCATAAATTTCTTCTGCAAATAAGGCTTGAAATATAAATAGTGTAAGTATAAGAATTTT
>JAIELU010000249.1 GCA_019752775.1 Campylobacterales bacterium
TTACACCTATTTTGGCAATAGGTATAAGTTATATTATAATTACATTATTTCTGTATATAAATAGTTATGAATTATTTGAGAAATATTTTAAACATTTTTTAATATGGCCAATTATTATTATATTTATATCGTTATATTTTTCATATCAACTAACAAATTTCTTAGAAAAATCATTTTTAAAGTATCAAAACAAAATATTCAATGATATTGAAGAAAACAAGAAAAAAGATTTAGTTCTTTTTCAACAATCAAAATTAGCAACAATAGGTGAATTACTATACAATATTTCCCACCAATGGAGACAACCATTAAGTGTTATTACAACTATTGCAAGTGGAATAAAAGTTGAAAAAGAGTTAGGAATTAATGATGATTTAAAAGATATAGAAATGCTTGATGGGATTTTAAAAAGTGCTAATTATCTTTCTCAAACAATCGAAGATTTTAGAGATTTTTATTCTCCTAATACTTCAAAAATTAATTTCTCAATAACTAAGTGTATAAATAAATGTACAAAGATTATAAGTCATCAATTTCTTAATAAAAATATAATAATAAAACAAGATATTCAAGAATCTAATATTTATGGTTTTGAACAACAATTGATTCAAGTATTACTTAATATTTTAAATAATTCTAGAGATATTTTTGAGAAAAAAGATTTATCACAAAGAATAATTTTCATAAAAACTTTTTTATCAAATGATAGTATATCTATTACAATAAATGATAATGGAGGAGGAATTGATGAATCAAATCTTGAAAAGATTTTTCAACCTTATTTTACAACGAAACATCAATCAAAAGGAGTAGGTATTTCTTTGTATATGTCTTATCAAATAATAACTAAAAGTTTTAATGGTAATATACTTGTTAAAAATGATGAAATAAAATATTTAGATACAACATATATAGGTGCAAATTTTGAAATAATAATTCCATTAAATTTAGATAAATAAGACTTAGAATCATTTTTTTTTGAAAGCGAAAGAAAACGAAACTATACGAAAATTATTTCTTAGCTTTTTCTTTGATTAGCTCTTTCACAAACTTTGAAAAGTTTTTAACTTTTAAATCTTTTAAGATCTCTTCTTCCTCTTTGGTTAAATAAATAGTTCTTCGTTTTCCTTTGATTTCTTTTTCTAAGTAAAAGTAATCATAAGCCTTATTATCTTTAAAATTAAGATTAATAAAAATGATTGAACAATGAATAGCAACATTTGAAGCTTTAAAATATGAGGGTCTAGTTTTACTATTTTTGTAATATTGTATTTTTTTAAATCATCACTTCGATTTTTTGAATTATCTAAGATATAGTTTGGAACTATAAAAATGTGAGGTAAGTTTGGAAATAGTTTTAAACTATGCTCTAAAATTTGAAAAGATAAGAGATCTGAAAATGGAGGATTAGAAACAATGCAATCAATGTCTAAATCTTCAAAATCTTCTTTAGTTGTTGTTAAAAAATCTTTACAAATGAACTTATTAAAATTGTTTTTATAGTCATCTTCAATATCTAAACCAATTTTATTTTTAAAATAATAAGTTAAATTCCCTCTACTTGAACCTATATCTAACACATGTTTAAAAGCTTTTCTTTTTACTTTGTTATAGATAAACTTTGCTAATTGTAAAGGTGTTTCTATTACATCATCTTTTTTAAAATCATAATCACTAATATCATACATTTCTATAATCTTTTTTTATTTTATTTAATACATTTTATAACTAACTAAATGTAATATTTAATTGTATTACAAAAATGCTTTTAAATATGCTAAAAAACGAACTAAATCAAATCTTTTGCTTAAAATGAAGTCTATATAAAAAGTAATTTTTATATACATATTTATAAATAAGGATTAAAAAAATGGAAAGTAAATTAACACTTGATAGAGTTGAATATAGTTGTAAAGGTAACAATAAAACAATGATTTTTATTAAAAAAGATTTTTTAAATGAAGCTTTACAAAAAGCTACATTAAAACAAATCTTATTACATTTAGCAAATGTAATATTTGATAGTTCAAATCAAGACTTCTTCAAAAAACAAAGAGTAATAGCTTTAATAAACTTAGTAAAAAGTATTAGAGAAAATATTGAAAATAAAAATGATATTTACTCTTTAAATTTAATTATTAGAAACCTTGAAGCCTATAAGAAAAATCAAAAATTAGGTGAAAATTATGTTTTAAATGAAGATATAGAAATTGTTATAACTACTCTTATTACATTAGCATTTTCAAATGGTTTTAATAAAATCTTAAAATCGTTATATATCAAGTAATAAGGATATACAAATGATTTTACTTATTATAGACTTATTACAAAAGTTTGATTATAGAGTTGATGAAACTAATATCAAAAGATTTTTAAAATCTTTGCAAAAATTAGAAGAACATCAACATCAAATATTTTTGGAAGATTTACAAAAAACTTTACAATTTTTTGAGGATAAAAAAAAGCAACAAGAACAAAAACTTTTAAATGATTTAAGAGAAAAAAATAGTGATAGATAATATCAATCCATTTAAACATTTAATAACCCTTAGTAATGAATTAAGTGCTATTAGATTACAAAAGGACTATTTAGTTCAATGTCAAAAGAATAATGCTCTTATAAGTGAATTATCAAAAGAGATTAAAGCTCTTGTTATTGTTCAAAAAGAATTAAAAGAAGATAGAGAAAGATTTATCAAAAAAGATAAATTTCTTTCTTCTCCTATTGAAAAAATTGATCTGGAATTGGAACTTTTGAAAAATCAAAAATCAATTATTATTGAAAATATGGATTTGCTTGATTTTAAATTGGGGTTTTAATCCTTTATTTTATAAAAAAATTTTTCAATAGCCTCTTCTAAAATATATAATAAATAGTATTAAAAATTATATTTAATACTATCAATTAACCTTTTTTTGTTTTTTAAGTCAAACCCTTTGCCATAACCAATTATAGTTAATTTTTTTGTGCCTTGTGTATGTCCCAAAATTGATTGAATTAGATTTATTTCACTTGGAAAATTGTTGATTAATTGGTTTGTAAAATTTGCTCTAAATGTGTGTGTTGTTTTCTTTTCTTCACTTTTAGGAATTTCTCGATATATATTTGCCAAAACAATTTTACTAAAACTTGAAACATTGTATTCTTTTCTTAAATTTTCAAAACCAAAATTTTTAAGAATATGCAAAATCTCTCTATGAATTGGAATTTCTCTTAAACCATTTTTACCTTTTCCAACTTCTAATTTTAAATAATTAATCCCATTTTTTATTAATATATTTTCGCTTTTTATATGAAAAAATTCATGAATTCTCATTCCTGTGTATAATAAAATTTTAAAAATATTTTTAGTATCTTCTCCAATTTTTACACTATCAAACAATTTTTTTAAATCATTTTCATCGAATAATTCTTTTACTTTTTCTTTTACAAATAAATCTTCTAATTCTTTTGCTTTGTTGTCTTTCAAGTGTTTTTTAAGTATTGCAAAATCTAAAAAGATTCTTAGATACATAATTTTTTCGTTTATAACCAAAGGACTTAAACCTTTTTCAATTAATGATTTTCTAAAATCTTTTAAGTTTTCTAATGTTATATCTTCAAGATTTTTAATATCAAAAAAGATTTTTAAATCGTTAAAAACTTGTTGCCACTTTGTCCAAGTAGTTTCTTTAACAATTTTTTGCGTTTCTTTTTCGTCTTCTTTTTTTTGTTTTATAAACAAAATTTCTAATTTTGCAAATGTTAATTGTAATTTATTATCTTCTATTTTTTTACTTGTTTCATCTATTTCATTTAATATTTTTTCACTTTTTACAATATCTTTTTGTAAACAAGTTTTATTTATAATTGTTAAATGTTCTTCCAGTTCTTCATTAGTTTCGTATTCAAAAATATAACTATAATCTCCATTTTGTAAAGTAAACATAAGTTCTCTAACTCCCATTTTATCGAATATCTTTTTTCTTTGTAATGCTATTTTAATACTCTTAGTAAATAAACTAACTCTATATAATTTATAGTTTAATCTTTTTCTATAATAGTAAGTATTATCTACTTTATAAAGATTTTTTGTATCATAGTTTTGGGAAATTGTATCATAGTTTGGAAAATAAGTTTTTAAAAGAGAGCTTAAATCGTTATAAACTCGAGATTTGGTAGTTTTGTGGTTAAAAAGAGAAAGAAGAAAATCTTCTAACCCTTTTTTAGTGTTTTTGCAAATTTATTTTAGTGCAGCTTTAGCAGTTACTACTAAAGATGCAAATGCAGCAGAATCATTCATAGCCATATCAGCTAAGATTTTTCTATCTAATTCAATTCCAGATAATCTTAATCCGTTCATGAATCTTGAGTAGTTAATATCATTTAATCTACAAGCTGCATTGATTCTTATGATCCATAATTTTCTTATGTCTCTTTTTTTCTGTCTTCTATCTCTGAAAGCATAAACTAAAGATCTTTCTAATTGTTCTTTAGCTTTTCTAAAGTGTTTTCTTCTACCACTAAAGAAACCTCTAGCAGCTTTTAATACTTTCTTATGTCTTCTTCTTCTAACAACACCAGTTTTAACTCTAGGCATATATATTTCCTTTCTTTACCATTATTTTGAAATAAGGTGTCAGCAAAATGCTGAACTTTTCCATCATCGATGGAGGGACAAATTACTTAAAAATTTAAGTAATTACGCTTTACATAAAGCTACAAGTATTCTACCAGCATCTGTTTTATGAACAGTTTTTGGTCCTCGTAGATTTCTTTTTCTTTTTTGTGTCATCTTAGTTAAGATATGGCTTCTAAAAGCTGATCCTCTTTTGATTGACCCGTTTTTCTTCACTTTAAATCTTTTTAAAGCGCCACTAACAGTTTTCATTTTTGGCATTGAAGAATCCTCCTTATAAATTTGCGTTTTCATATACATGAAAAAGTTTTGGATTATACTTAAGAATTACTTATTGTAAGTTTAAAATTGGATTTATTTGAAGCAAAAGAAGAGTGAAACTCTTCTTTTATTTGGAGTGAAATTTATTAGTTTTTTGGAAGAGCCATCATATTGACATATCTTCCCTCAAGTTTTGGTTCTTTATCCATAACTGCAATATCTTCAATCATGGGCCATATTCTATTTAAAACATCAACTCCAGATTGAGGATTAGCCATTTCTCTACCTTTTAGAAAAACTCTAAATTTAACATGATTTCCTTCTTCAATGAATTCTCTTGCATGTTTAACTTTGTAGTTAACATCATTTTCTGCAATTTTAACAGATAATTTAATCTCTTTAATTACAATTACTTTTTGATTTTTCTTAGCTTCTTTTTTCTTTTTTTCTTGTTGATATCTAAATTTACCATAATCCATGATTTTTGCAACTGGAGGTTTTCCATCAGGAGCAATTAAAACTAAGTCTAAACCTAAACTATCAGCAGTTTGAAGTGCTTCTGCTGTACTAATAATTCCATAATTAGTACCATCATCACCTGTACATCTCACTTCTTTTACTGTAATCATTTCATTCATGATTACATCGTCTTTTCTTTTGTCTTTACTCAAATTTTGCTCCCGCTTAGTATTTCATTTAGCATAGATATAAATTCATCTTTGCTCATATTTGATTGTTCTCTAGTTCTTCTATTTCTTAACGCAATAGTTTTATTAGCAACTTCTTCATCTCCAATTACAACTATCATTGGAACTCTCTCTTTTTCTGCCATTCTAATTCTTTTATTTAAACTTTCGTTCATATTAAAGATTTTAGAATCCATACCATCTTCTACTAAAGCTTTTTGTAGCTCTTTTGCATATTCAAGATGAGAATCGGCAATTGGAACAAAAATAACTTGAGTTGGTGCAATAACAAATGGAAATTCACCAGCACAATGTTCAGTTAGAATACCAATAAATCTTTCAAAAGAACCT
The DNA here is from genome assembly GCA_019752775.1 of Campylobacterales bacterium. Classification (GTDB taxonomy): domain Bacteria; phylum Campylobacterota; class Campylobacteria; order Campylobacterales; family Arcobacteraceae; genus Aliarcobacter. Next base: position 5,918 of record JAIELU010000249.1, read on the forward strand.
AAAATTGCTCTATGAATCATAACTGGTTGTTCTTTTTCACCTTTGTCATTGATAAATTCTGCATTAAATCTTTGTGGTAAATTCATATCAACTTGAACGGTTCCACATTGCCATTTTCTACCAATTGCATCTAGGATTTTAATGTCGATTTTTGGACCATAAAATGCTCCACCACCTTCATCAATTTCATAAGAAATATTTTTCTCATTTAAAGCATCCATAATTCCAGCAGTTGTTTTTTCCCAGAAAATATCATCACCAATCGCTTTTTCAGGTTTTGTTGAAACTTCGATTTCATATTTAAAATCGAACATTTTAAGAAGTGAATCAACGAACTCTAATACTTCAAAAATTACTTGTTTTATTTGGTCTTGTGTACAAAAGATATGTGAATCATCTTGTGTAAATTCTCTTACTCTAAATAATCCATGCATTGCCCCTGACATTTCATGTCTGTGAACAACACCATATTCAAAAAGTTTTTTTGGTAAATCTTTATATGAAACTAGATTATTTTTAAAGATTTGAATATGTCCAACACAGTTCATTGGTTTAATTCCATACTCTTGTTCATCAATAGTAGTGAAATACATATTTTCTTTATAATTTTCATAATGTCCTGAAATTTTCCACATTTCTGCTTTTAAGATTTCAGGTCCTCTCACAGGTTCATAACCTCTAACTCTGTGAGCTTTATATAAAAGATGTTCAAGTTTACTTCTTAGTCTTGCACCATTTGGTAACCACATAGGTAGACCTGCTCCAACATCATCATTGAATGTGAAAAGTTCAAGTTCAGTTCCAAGTTTTCTATGATCTCTTTTTTTTGCTTCTTCAATCATTCTTGAGTAATCAAATAATGCTTGTTTGTCAAAAAATGCAATACCATAAATTCTAGTAATCATTTCATTTTTTTCATCACCACCAAGATATGCACCTGCTACTCTTGTTAGTTTAAAACTTCTAATCATTCTAGTATTTGGTAAGTGAGGACCTCTACATAAGTCTTCGAAATCACCTTGTTTATATATTGTTAAGGTATCGTCTTTGATATTTTTTAGAACAGCTTGTTTTAATTCATCATTTTTGAATTTCTCAAAAAACTCTTCTTTTGTAGTTTCATATCTTGTAATAGGAAGTTTTCTATCTGCGATTTCTTTCATTTTCTTTTCAATAGTTGGTAAATCTTCATCTGAAATTTTACTTTCTACTTTAAAATCATAGTAAAAACCTTCTTTTACAACAGGTCCCACAAAGAATTTTGCTTCAGGATAAAGTTCTTTAATAGCTTGTGCCATCATGTGAGCGCATGAGTGTCTTAAAATATCTAATGACTCTTTTGAGTCATCGGCTTTAATCTCATCTCCTTGGATATTTAAAGCCAGAGCAGTTTGAAGGTCGTAGATTTGACCATCTTTTAATATACCAATAGGTTCCAATAATTTCCTTTTTTTCTTAATTATTTATTAAATTACGACTATTTTACCTCAAAGTGACTTAAACTAATTGAGATATAACTTAATTTAGTAAATTTTCGTTACAATTAAGCATGATTTTAAACTTATCAAAAATAAAAACAGAAAGCTTATTGTTATTTTGTAAAGACTTGATTCTATCGTATAAAGATAAAAAAGAGATAGAAAAATATATTATGGAT
>JAIELU010000036.1 GCA_019752775.1 Campylobacterales bacterium
ATCAAATATAGAAACTTATTTTACAAAAGAAATATCTTATTATAAAGCTAAACATATTGAAAAATGGTATAGCACGTTTACAGATAAACAAAGTATATTAACTTGTGAAGCTATTTTAAAACCTGCTTTTGACAAAGCTCTTATTAGAGAATATATAAAAATTAGTCCTTTTTTGATAAAAAAGCCTAAATTAATAAGTAGCTATGAAATAAGACCTTTTACAATAGATGAAGTAAAAATGATAATTGATTACACTTCAAATACTTGGTTTGGAAACTTCTTTTCTATTAGTGTCTTTACAGGTTTAAGAACTGGTGAGTTATTAGCTTTAAAATGGTCTGATATAAATTTTAAAAATATGACAATTTCTGTAAATAGAACTTTTTCAAATGGTTATGAATCTACACCCAAAACAAAAAGTTCTAAAGCTGTAATTGATTTGCCTTTTGAAGCAATAGAATATTTTGGAAAACAAAGATTAAAAACTGGATTGAAAGAGTATATTTTTTATTCTGAATACAATAAAGTTATGAAGCAATCTCATAATTTAAATAGGTTATTAAAAAAAGTCTTAAAAGATTTATACATTGAATCTAGAAGTATGTATCAAACTAGACATACTTTTGCAAGTTTGAAATTAAGTTATGGCGAACGTTTAGAGTGGGTTGCTTATATGCTAAGGCACAAAGATACAAGTATCACACTTAGAAAATACTTTAAATATATGCCTAATAAGATTGAAAAGAGGGTGATATTTGACCTTGAAAATATGGTGACACAAAAACGGCACACTAACTAGCCAAATTCGATAGCTTGGTAAATTAGGGTTAAAGTTATTTTAATGTACAATAATTGCTATTTAAAGCTATGGAGAGTTTATGTATAAAATATTGTTGCTTATGTTTATTTCACTTTTTTTTGTTTCTTGTAGTTCAAAAAATAATGCATTTAAGTATTTTGAAAAAGATGAAATTGAAACAAAAGGTGTTCAATACACTAAAAAAACAGATATATTAAAAGACAATGAAGTTGATGTTATATTTTGGGCGACTTATTTAAACAAAGTAGATAAGAAGATTTCTGACACAAATGAAGAATTATTTCTAGTTTCAGTTTATTTTACAAATAAAGAATCACAAGACATTTTTGAAAACGATTACTCATTTTTTCTAAATGAAATAGAACCCACTTCATTTGAAAAAGTTGATAAGGATAATGAAAACTTTAAAAGTTTAATGTTAAAAAATAATTGGGGAAAATATTATTTAGTAAAATTTAAAAGCCAAGATGTTTATAATTTAACTATTAAATTAAAAAATAAAACTTCTAATTCGGCTCAATTAAGCTTTGAAAAATAGTTGAGAAATCTATTTTATTTTCATTATTTAGATTATTATTATAAATATAATAATTAGCTAATACTTTCTTCCCATATTCTCGTGTTTCAGCAAAAGAGATTAATTCCATACTTAAAAAAGGTTCATATTTAGCTCTTGTTTTAAATAAACCTTTTTTTAATTGAGACCTTGTATATCCAGCTCCACCATTGTATGCATAAGCTATAAATAAAGGATTGTTATTAAATTGTTTCATTAAATCATCTAAATGAAAACTTCCATATCTTATATTAGTACTTGGAATAAATTGTTCATAAATATTATAATCTTCATTTAGTTTTTTGGCTATATCAGATGATAAAAATGGCATGATTTGCATTACTCCTTGAGCAGATGAAAATGATATAGATGAAGGTATAAAATGGCTTTCTTGTCTAGCTATTGAATAAATTAATACTTGTTTATCTACATCATAATTTTTTACTATACTCCTATAAGGTGTAATAAAATATTGTTTTTTATATTTAGTAAATCTTTCTAAAACAAATGCATGATGAGCTAGAGTATTTTCATCTGAAAATAAATCTTCATATTTTTGAAGTTTAGATTCATCAAAATTCTTTTTTGTATCATCTAAAACTTTCATCCATTCAAAAGGATCATATATATTAAATGATGATTTTGTATTTTTTAATGGAATAGAGTATTCAATATTATCAATTTCTAAATTGAGTAATTCTTTTGCATATAATGAATAAATATTATTATCCCAACTTAGAGCTAATTCTTCAAGATATAGTTGATTTTGAGTTAATAAATAAATCCAAAATAAAGATTTATCTTTATGTGTTCTTAAATATGATTTTTGATTTGCTTCATTGAAAAATTTCAATGCAATATTTAAATTATTATTATTTACTGCATTAATTCCTAATGAAAACAAGTTTTCAGAATTCATTTGAGGACTATTTTCTACTAATAATAGAGACTTCTGTAAATTAACTAAGCTTTTATCATAAATTACATACCTAAGAAATCTTTCAAAGTTTTTACTTTTAATAATTTTATTTACCAATTCTTGATTTAAAGATTTATTAAAAAATTTATTTCTATATTCTTTATTTAAATCAAAAAATAGTCGAGAAAATCTATCCATATCTGAGTTTATCAAAGAATTAAAAGGATTATCTGATGCAATTACTTGTAAATCTTTTTTTAAAGTAGGGTAGGCATCAAGTTTAGTAATAAAAAAGTTTAAATCATTTTTCGAGATTTCAGTAGCTTCATTTAAAGATAATCCTAATGCAATACATTTAGAATCTTCTTTTTTTAGTTGCTCAATTGTCGCACGATAACATCTTAATTCTTCTGGTGGCAAAGTTTTAAATTTTTTATTATAAGCTTTTTTAACATTAGAGTTTGATTCATTTGCCATATCATAAGCTATTTTTGCATTTTCAATTGAAGTATCATCTTGTTCTAAATATTGAAGAATAAAGAAATCTTTAGCAGTAGATTTAGGTTTTTGTTCAAGCCATTCTATTGTAACTTTAAAATCTTTTTTAAACATATCTGTAGTGTTTATTGAAGCACTTACAGATATATTAAATAAAAAAATTAAATAAATACTAAATACGAGTTTTTTCATATACTAAGAATGATTTTAAAATAGGATATTTTTTAAGAAAGTTTCTAAAAATATTAAAGCAAAAATTAAAATAATAGGTGCTAAATCCATTCCACCAAAAACAGTTGGAATATATTTTCTAATAAGTGCATAAGTTGGCTCAGTTAATCTATAAAGCATTTGAACTATAGGATTATAAGGATCTGGTCTAACCCATGATAAAATTGCCGAAATAATAATAACCCATTTATATAAAAATATAATACTTAAAACAACAGTAAATATCGAACTTAAAAGTGCATCTATCATTTTATAATTTCTCCTAAATAATTTTTAACTAAAGGATAAATATCAGAAATATTAGGTCCATTATCAGCACCTGTCAAAATATATCTTAATGGCTTAAATAAATTTTTACCTTTTAAATCTGTTTGCTCTGAAACATACTTTTTTAATTCTTCGAAATCATCAAAAAATGGTGCTTTTTGTAAACAATCTTTTAATTTAGAAAACTCTTCTTCAAAACCTTCACAAGAAGTTTTAGGTGCAAAAATTGGAGCAATTTTTTCTTTTATCTCTTTTATTGTACTTGCTTCTTCTAAAAATAATTTTCCAAGTTTCCCAATATCAGCATCAACAAATCCTAAAATTTTAGAAAGTCTTAATTCATCAATATTTTGAAGATGTTTTCTGTTTATAAATCTTAATTTATCAATATCAAATTTTGCAGAACTTCTTGAAATATTTTCAATTTTAAACCACTCAATTGCTTCTTCTAAACTAAATATTTCAGTTGGAGTCTTATTTCCCATTAAAACTAAATAATTTGCAATAGCACTTGGTAAAAAACCTTCTTCAATTAGCCATTTTACTGAACTTGCATCATCTCTTTTTGACATTTTTTTACCAGTTTGAGCATTTAAGATAATTGGAAGATGAACATATTTAATCTCTTTTGTATAACCTAAAGAGTTTCTTATGTGAATTTGTTTTGGAGTATTCGAAATATGATCTTCACCACGAATTACAATTGAAATATCCATAATCATGTCATCAACTGAACAAGCATAGTTATAAGTGGGAGTTTTATCTTGTCTTAAAATAATAAATGAATCAACATCAAAAGGTGCATAATCAAAATTTCCTTTTAATAAATCAGTAAATTTAATATTTGATTCTGGTTTTTTGATTCTAACTGTAAAAGGTGCATTTGTATTTAAAACTGTTTCATCAGATAAAGTTTCACAAAAACCATCATATCTAAATGGTTTTCCATCTTTTATAGATTGTTCTCTTAATTCATCTAATTTTGAATCAGAACAAAAACATGCATATGCTTTTTTTTGAGTCATCAGTTGAAGCGCCATTTTTTGGTGATATTTTAAAGAATCACTTTGATGAACAACACTTTTATATTCAATTGAAAAAAGGTTTAGAATTTCTAAAATTTCTTTATCTTTTCCCTCAATATTTCGTTCAACATCTGTATCTTCAATTCTAATAATCAAATCTTCATTTAATTGTTTTGATACAATATAATTAAAAATAGCAACTCGTAAGTTACCAATATGCATATCTCCTGTTGGACTTGGGGCAAATCTTAACAAAATTATTTCCTTACTATTGAGAATGTTAAATTGTTAATCTCATTGTGAGATTTTATATAATTATTTAAATCAGCTAATTCTAAATTTTGAATTTTTTCTAATTCTTTTTGTGAATAATTAGGCTCTAATCCTCTATAATATAAAGTAAAAGCACTATTTAGTCTCTGAGACAATGTTTCACTTCTTAATGGTTCACTTCCAGTTAAAAAGTTTTTTGCAGCAATTAATTCATCATTTGTTACACCATTTTTAACAAAATCTTCAATTATTTCACCAACTAATTTTTTAGCTTCATCTGCGGTTTCATTTTTTGTTTGTAAATAACCATTAAAATAAGAATGAGATTTATTTATAGAAATTGAACCATAAGCACTATAAGCTAGTCCTCTTTTAACTCGTATTTCTTCCATAAGTCTTGAACCAAAACCAGAACCACCTAAAATAAATGAAGCAACTTTTGCTTTATAATTTTCTTCATCTTTAGAATTAATATTAAATGAACTTCCAAAATAAATATAAGCTTGTTGAGTATCTTTTATTAATACTTTTTCTTCTTTTTTAGAAGTAAAATTCACTTCTTCTAATTGAGCTTTTTTACCAACATTTAGTGTTTCTAAAAGAGGTTTTACTAATTTTTCAAACTCTTTTAATTCAAAATCTCCACCTGCAACAATAATTAAATTTTCTAAACAAATAGTTTGAGTTATAAAGTTTTCTAAGTCTTTTAATTCTATTTTAGAAATAGATTCAATTGTTCCAGAAGCTGAATTTTCAAGAGTCGTTCCTTTAAAAAGTACTGATTTTAGTTGATTATTAGCAACATAATCAAAATCATTTTCTTTTCTTTTTAATGAACCTGTTTGCATAGTTTTTAATTTATCTAAAGTATCTTGTGTATAATTTGGTGATTTTAAAAGTGCTGTTAAAAGTTCAATTCCTTTTTTTGATTGCTCTTTTAAATTTGATAACTCAATAACAAAAGTTTCAAAACCATTTGAAGTAGCCAAAGAAATAGCATTTTCTTCTAATTCTTGAGCAAATTTCGTAGCTCCCAATTCTTTTGTTCCTTCATTTAAAAGTTTTGAAGAAAGACTTACTAAACCACTTTTATTTTTATCTTGAATATATCCTGAATTTTGAAAAACTAACTGAAGATTTAAAATCGGTAAAGCTTTTTGTTCTTCAAAAATTACAGGTATTTGAACACCTTTTATATCAATATGCTTTATTGTAGCACTCATTAAACTTCCTTGTAATATTAAGAGAATAATTAAAAAATAATATTTTATTTTCATTAGATTTAGAACCTTTCTAAAATCTCATAAGCTGTATTTCTTTTTGCAGGATTTTCCCCTATGTCTTTTATAAGTCTAATCATTTCATCTTGATTCATTCTGTTTGATGCCCCTGCTGCTTTTACAACATTTTCTTCCATCATTGTACTTCCTAAATCATTTGCTCCAAATTTTAAAGCTAATTGTCCAACATAAGAACCTTGCGTTACCCATGAGCTTTGCATATTCTTGAAATTATCCAAATAAAGTCTTGCAACTGCTAATAATCTTAAATATCTATTTGAAGATTGTGGTTTAATATCTGGAATTTCTGCTTTTAATAAAGTATTATCACCTTGAAAAGACCACATAATAAAAGCTCTAAATCCACCTGTTTTATCTTGAAGGTTTCTAAGTAATTCCCAATGCTCAATAATCTCTTCATCAGTTTCAACTGTCCCAAACATCATTGTGGCTGTCGTTTTCATACCAATTGAATGGGCAAGTTCATGAACTTCAATCCATTCAGCACTATCCATTTTATTTGGAGCAATAATATCTCTTACTCTATCGCTTAAAATTTCTGCACCAGCTCCTGGAACTGAACTTAGACCTTTTTCTTGAAGTCTTTTTAAAACTTCTAAAATAGAAATTTTTGAAATTTTTGAAATATATTTTATTTCAATTGCAGAAAATCCATGAATAGTTATTTGAGGATATTTATTATGAATATGTTCAACCAATTCTTCATAATATTCAATTTTTAACTTTGGATGAACTCCACCTTGAAAAAGAATTTGAGTTCCACCAATTTCTAAAAGTTCATCTATTTTTTGATCAATTTCATCAAATTTTAAAACATAAGAATCTTCATCTTTCCCATGTCTAAAAAAGGCACAAAATTTACAATCAACCCAACAAACATTTGTATAATTGATATTTCTATCAACAATAAATGATGTTGTTTTGTCAGGATGAAGTTCAGATTTTTTTTCACTTGCTAGTATTCCTAGTTCCAATAATGAAGCATTTTTTATCAAATTAAGTGCATCATTATTTGTTAATCTCTTACTTTTATCAATAATCATTTTTTCAACCATTAAAAACTAGAACCTAAAGAAAATTCAAATGAAGAAGTATCATCACCTGGTTCATTATCAAGTGCTTTTGCAAATATTAACTGTAAAGGTCCCATTGGAGAAATCCATTCAAGTAATGCTCCTGTTCCTGATCTTTTTACATCTGTAAATGTATCTTGACCAATCATTCCATAATCGTAAAATACTCCCCATCTCATCTTTGCTGATGGAATTAAAGGGAAACTCATTTCAACTGAGTTAGCCCAAAGATTTTTATATGGTTCTGTTTTGTAACCTGATTCATTAGAAGGGAATGCATAAGATTTATAGCCTCTTAGAGTTTTTGCTCCTCCAAGGTATAAAGAATCACCTTGATTTATTTGACCATTATCAACTAAAATTTTCATTTGTGTTTTAAGTCTTAAAACCCAATCAAGTTCAGCTAAATCTTCAAGTGAATAGAAATATTTACCATAAGTTGTTGATTTTAAATATTTAGAATCTCCACCAACCCCAGCATATTCAAGTGATGTACCAGCTTTTATACCTTCTCTTGGAAAATAAAAATCATCTGTATTATCAAAATTTAAATATGGAGTAACTGAACTTGAAATATAGTCTTGCGATTGATAAATTTCTTTA
>JAIELU010000038.1 GCA_019752775.1 Campylobacterales bacterium
ATTTATTTTTTATAATTTTTATTATTTCATCTTTTTTATTTTCTGGTGTTTTTATACCAAAGATTAGACCTTTAAAACAACTAAAATCATATTTTAATTTTCTATCTTTTTCTTCAATTTCATAATCCATCAATCTATTTAAAACTATTCTATACTCTTTTTCATACTCCCAATCTTTAGTTTTTGTCAATTTATTCTTTTCATATTTATCCCAAAAGAATTTTCTCCATTCTTCCTGATTATTTAAAACTTTATCAAATAAAATACTTTTATTTTTATTCTCATCTACATAAAAACTTTTTACTAATGGTTCAGGTATTTTTCCCAATGACTCAAAAAAATTTATTTCTTCAAAATTACCACTATACTTCACTTTTTGCAATTCTAATACTTGTTTTGAATATATATCTTTTAGTCCATCCGAACCACCAATAACATTTAAAAATGGTATATTTAATTCATCATTAGTTTCAAAAACCAAACAAACTCCTGTATGCCCTTGTCCATAATGTCCCCAAACAGATGAGTTGTAAGGTTCTTTTAAAAAACTAGCTATATAATATTTAGGATAAGTAAATTGTTCTATAACTTCTAAATAGTGAGAATAAAAATTTAAAAGAAATTGAAGATTTTGTAAATTATCATTTTCAAAGATTTTACTTTCAAATGATATAATGTTTCCCAAAAAATTATGATTTATAGCTTTTAAAAAACTTTCTAATTCACTTCTTAAAATGCTATCTTTGTTTATAAATTCATAAAATTTATTTTTGTTACTATCACCTAATAAATCAAAATAATATTGTTTTTTTTGTAAATCAATTTTTTCAAATATTGGAATAACTTTACTATTGAGTCTAACTTTTTCTCCAATTACTTGGTAAATTAAATTAACTTTATTAAAACAAAATATAAAATGAATAATTAAATTCTTCCAAACAACTTCATCACCTTTAAAAATAAAATCCATAAACCCTTCCATTGGGTCATTCAATTTTTCTGTTGATTGAAAAAAGATCTCTTGATTTTCTAATTCTTTATATTTGTCTAATAAACTATCAAGGTTTCTAATTCTATAAAATCTTTTTTTCATTTTATTTTCCATACAAATATTTTTTATAATACAATTTTTTCTTGCCCTATCCTATAAAGCGAAAAATCATATTTTATAGGGTCAAACTTATCAAACTCTTTTAACTTCTCAGTTATCAACAATGCTGATTTTAAATCATAACTTTGTCTATCTAAAAGTCCTAATTTTTGCGAAACTTTAAAAGTGTGGGTATCAAGTGGTAAAATCAAATCTTTTTTATTTATGTCTTTCCATAATCCTAAATCAAGATTATCATCACGAACCATCCAACGTAAAAACATATTCCATCTTTTGTATGGAGCATTTCCTAACTCTTTTATGATTCCTTGTTTATCCCTTTTAAATGGGCTTAAAATTAAAAAAGTGAAGCCTTGTGATTTATGATTTGCTGTGTTGTGAATTTTCTGAATTAGGACATCAATTCCCTCTAAAATATTGTTCTCTTTTTTGTAGGCATTTACAAATATTGAGTTTAAACTATCTTCATTTTTTAGTCGTTTAAAGGTTTTAAATACTGTTTTTATATCTTGTGCATTTTGAAATCTATAATAGTGATTATTTAGCTCTTTATCTATTATTTCATCACTTTTTTCAAGAAGTGAAAAATCCAAACTATCTAAAAACTTCACTATTAGTTTTGCATTTCCATAGGCAAATAAAGCACATAAAAGAATTATAAATTCATCTTTATACCTTCTTGCAACTAAAAGGGGGTCTGGTTTATCGTAACTTATTTCATGGTTCTTATTTCTATTTTCTACTTCAATATCAAGAAGTGTTTTTATCTGTTTGTCTTTTTGTGTCATTTTTATCCAAAGTGCTTTTATATTTATAAAGTTATAATACCATTTCAAAAATTTAGATGGATTAAAAATATGCAAAATATACTAATAACTGGTTGTTCTTCTGGAATCGGACTTGAAACTGCACTTATTTTAAAAGAAAATGGCATTAAAGTTTATGCTAGTGCTAAAAAAGAAAAAGATGTACTAATGCTTCAAAACTTAGGTTTTGAAGCATTTAAAATTGATGTAAGAAATAAAGATGAAATAACAAATGCTTTAAATAAAATATTAAAAAATGATTTAAAACTTGATACAGTTTTTAATAATGCTGGTTTTGGACAACCAGGAGCTGTGGAAGATTTAAGTGTGGAGGTTTTAAAAAAGCAGTTTGATACAAACTTTTTTGGATTACATGAAGTAACAATTCAAGCCATGAAAATATTTAGAACTCAAGGTTTTGGAAAAATCATACAACATAGCTCAGTTTTAGGAATAATTTCTTTAAAATATAGAGGCGCTTATAATGCAAGTAAATATGCGATTGAGGGATTAAATGACACTTTAAGACAAGAAGTTATGGGAAGTAATATTTTTATTAGTACAATAAATACAGGTCCAGTAACTTCAAAATTTAGAGAAAATGCCTTAAAAAAGTTTAATAAAAATATCAAAATAGAAGGAAGTTTTTTTGAGGAAACTTATAAAAAAGAGTTAAAAACTAGACTTGAAACAACAGAGGATAAATCACTTTTTAATCATTCAGCTTCAAGTGTTGCAAAAGTGGTTTTAAAAATCATAAAAACACAAAAACCAAAACCTAGATATTATATAACATTTGCTACTTATATCTTAGGATTTTTAAAAAGAGTTTTAAGTACTTCTTTGATGGATAAATTATTAAATAAAATCTAATTCTTTTTCATTTCTAAAATCAATCTAGTAATAACCTGCCTAATTGCTAGATTTGAAGCTTGAAGTAATGCCTCTTTTGAATAGATTATTTCACTTTCATTATAAATATAATTATCAGAAAATAAAATATTATCTTTTGTATCTTGATAGATTATTTTATTGTTTTTATCTATAATTCTAAGTTCTATTGAAATTTTTATTTGTGCTTTTGAAGAAAAAAATGCTTTTTCTAACCTGTATTTTGGAACAAATAGATGAATAGTATAATCACTTCCAAAAGAGACAAATTTAGTTTTAAAAACTTTATCATTCGTCATTTGAAGTTTGAATTCATTTTCTATTATATTTGATAAAGAGATATTGTTATTATAATAAGAATCTTGCATTCTTAAATCTTCATTGTTTGAAAATTCTGGAGTAAAAAAAGTATTAATTCCAATTCCAACATGACTTGAAACCAAACCACCAACTCCCAGCCCAACAGAAACAGGACTTCTATAAGTTTGAGGAACTCCTGCTATGATAATATTATTATTTAATGATATAGAATTTATTTCATCTAAATTTAGATTTTGTTTAGAACTACATGCAGTAAAAAAAGCCAAAAAACAGATTAAATAAATTTGATTTATATATTTCATAGAAGACTCCTCTTAATTTTGAATAATCTCTTTTTTGTTTGCCAAACCTTGCAGATAATCACTAATTTGTATCAAACAAAATGTAATTAAAAATATCATAAGACCAGGGAAAAAGCTAACCCACCAAGCTATATCAATCACGGCTTTTCCATCACTTAATAAACTTCCCCAAGACATTTGTGGAGGATTAACTCCTAAACCTAAAAATGAAAGTCCTGATTCTGCTAAAATCGAACCTCCAACTCCAAAAGTAAATGAAATAAGAAAAATTGGTGCCAAAAGTGGAGCAAAATATTTAAAAATTATTTTGAAAGTTGAAACATTTGCAACTTTTAAAATCTTAATAAAAGGCTTATTCCCAATAGCAAAACTCTCACTTCTAATCATTCGAGCCATTCCCATCCAACCAGTAATTGAAATAACTATAATTAAAATTAAAGTGGAAGCTTGAATGTATGATACAAGTGCTAAAAGTAGAAAAAAAGTAGGAAATGTTAGAAATAAATCAATCGTAATTGTAATAGTTTTATCAATATTTCCTTTGAAATATCCAGCATTAATTCCAATAAAAAGCCCAACTATTGAAGAAATAGATGCAGCTAAAAATCCAATAATTAAAGAAGTTTGACCACCATTCAAAACCCTTGCAAACACATCTCTACCTAATCTATCCGTTCCAAATAAATGCTCAATTGATGGAGCTTGTAAAATTTTTGTAGGATTTAAGTCATAGGGAGAAATGCTATAAAAAAAAGGCAATAAAAAGATTGCTAAAATAACTGCAATTAATAAATATAAAGCTACTTTAAACATATTTTATACTTCTATTCTTGTGTATAAAAATAATATGAAAGTGCGCTTTTACCAAATTGTTTAGTTTTTTTAAGTGAAAATTTTCCTAAAATTTCTGGTATTTCTAAACTAGAAATATGCTCAACAATAATCATATAAATATTATCTGCTTCAATATTTTTAATCATAGTAAAAGATTTTTCATAAATATCTTCCATTCCATCTCGATAATCAAATGGAGGATCAACATATAAAACAATTTCATCTTGAGAGTTTCTTAAAAAATCAATAATCAAAGGAGTTTGTACAAAAGTATTTCCTTGAACTGTTTGACATTTTTCCATATCAACAGCTTTGCAATTTTTTAATAAAATTTGATAAGAATTTTTATCAAGCTCGATAAAATAAGCTCTTTTAGCCCCTCGGCTAATAGCTTCAAGTCCAATAGAACCACTTCCAGCAAATGATTCTATAAAAACTTTATCAATTATATCAAACTGCAAAACATTAAACAAAGACTCTTTTAATCTAGCTTTTGAACTTCTTGTTACCTCTAAAGAGGGAAGTTCTAAAATCTTTCCTCTATATTTACCTGCAATTATCTTTGTTGTTGGCTTTTCAGTTTTCATAATTTGTACCTTGTTAAGATTTATTTATCTAGCATAACTTTCAGCTCTTATTTCTCTAATTACATTCACTTTAATTTCACCAGGATATTGAACTTTTTGCTCAATCTCTTTTGCAATTTCAGTAGCTAATAAAATAGCTTCATCATCATTTACAAGCTCAGCTTTTACAATAACTCTTACTTCTCTTCCTGCATTTATTGCATAAGCATTTAAAACACCCAATTTACTTGTAGAGATATTTTCAACTTCCTCAACTCTTTTTAGGAAACTCTCTAGTACTTCTCTTCTTGCACCTGGTCTTGCTGCACTTAAAGCATCAGCTGCACATACAGAAGCTGATTCTACATTTATTGGTTCTTCGTGTCCATGGTGAGCGTAAATTGCATTTATAACGGTATCACATTCATCATATCTTTTACAAATTTCAGCACCTAATTGTACATGAGAACCTGGCATTTCATGAGTTAAAGCTTTTCCAATATCATGTAAAAGTCCAGCTCGACGAGCAAGTATTGCATCGCCACCCATTTGAGATGCTAATAAACCAGATAAATGAGCAACTTCAAGTGTATGAGCAAGTGCATTTTGTCCATAAGAAGCTCTATATCTTAATCTTCCAACAAGTTTGATAAGCTCTGGATGCATTGTTTTAATTCCTAGTTCTAAAACAACATCTTCACCCTCTTTTTGGATATTTTTGTCAAATTCTGATTTTACTTTTTTATAAATTTCTTCAATTCTTGCTGGTTGAATTCTTCCATCTTCAAGTAATTCTCGAATAGTTTTAGTAGCAACGGCTCGTCTGTAAAGATTAAAAGATGAAATTGTAATAGTATTTGGTGTATCATCAATAATAATATCAACACCTAATAACATTTCAAGAGCTTTGATATTTCGCCCTTCTTTTCCTATTATTTTACCTTTTGTTTCTTCATCATTTATAGGAACATTATTTATTAATCGCTCAGCTGCAAATTCACCTGCATATCTTGTAACTGCTAGCGAAAGCATGTTATTAATTTCATTTTTTGAATTTTGCTCTGCAATTTTATATTTTTTTCTAAAAATTGAAGCAATTTCAGCTCTTGAATCTTCTTTAACTTTTTTAAGCATTAACTCTCTAGCCTCAAGCAAAGTTAAACCAGAAGCATTTTCAAGTATTTTTATAGCTTCAAAAGTTTTATTTTCATAAGTCTTTTTTTGTTGCTCCATTCCTTCTTTTAAAGTTGTAATTTTTCTATTTTTTTCAACTATCTCATCTTTTTCTTGTTTGATAATTCTTAATTCAGATTCTAAATGTTCGTTTAATTCTCGCTCTTTTTTTTCTATTTTAGAAAGCATTACATCATACTCTCTTCTTGCGTGTTTAAATTCTCTATCACATTCGAATTTTGCCTTTAATTGAGCATCTTTTAGAGAAACTTCTGCTTCATGCTCGATTACTTTTGCCTTTGCTTTTGCTTGTTCAATAAAAACTTGAAATTTTGCTTTATCTAATTTTTTTACAATAACTATGCTTAATGCAGAACTCAATACTCCTACAAATGCAATTACTAGTATATATTCCATATTCAAAACCTTAATTTGTTATTATGTAATTAGCTTGAATATCGTAATTATCAGATAGAATTTTTTCACTCTTGCAAAGTACTAACTGCGTAAAAACTGTTGTTGGATTATAGTTTAACCTATCAAAAAATCTATCGTACATACCTTTTCCAAAACCTATTCTTTTTCCTAATTTATCAATTCCAACGATAGGAACTATTGCTAGGTCAATTTTTTTGCTTTAAAAAAAGAGTTATTTGGTTCTTTTATTCCAAATCTCTTTTTGTGCAAGGGTAATCTATATTTAACAATTTTGAAACTATCCCCTTGCATAAATGGTACATAAACTTCTCTTTTTTTTGTTTTTCTTAAACTTTTTATCAACGGTTTTACATCAACTTCTATATCCATAGGGATATATAATAAAATATTTCTCGAATCACTTCGTTTTATAAACTCTTCTAACTTTTTAACAATTATTTTATTTTTGTAATACTTTAAAAAAAGGCTTGTAAATTCTAATCTCTTTATACACGATTTTCTGAAATCACTTTTGTGATCATTTTTCATATTTAAGCCTCACTTGGGTAAAATCTCTACCCAACAAATAATTTTACCCAAAGGAATTAAAATGCAGTTTAAAACTTTAGCATTTTTGTCAATTTTATCTATTTTATTATTTACAGGGTGCGATTCTAAAGAAGAAAACAAAGAATCTAATCAACAAGCACCTGTTCAGAAAGTTGAGAGAACTACAGAATTCCAACTAAAAACTACAAATGATGGTATAATAAATATAAAACTAGAAAATGAAAAAATAATACTAAAAGATTATCCAAATAAAATCGTTTTATTAAACTTTTTTACAACATTTCATAAATATTATTTTTATAGCATTTAAAAAGATAGTTCTAAATTAATGAAATTTATAATTAAATAAAAACTTATTTGCATCGTTAGATCGTTTTAAATAGGCTAAAAATATTCAATATAAAATTTAAACATAAATGGATTGAATTTATGTGGAAAAAGTACAAATTTTGAACAGAAATATTTGAAGAATTAGTAAACAGTATTATTGTAATCAGTAGTAAGTATTTCAGTAGATTAGGCTTTTAAGTAATAAAAGCTGATCAGTCAATAAAAACTTGG
>JAIELU010000188.1 GCA_019752775.1 Campylobacterales bacterium
TTGTCTAATTTGATTAATCGCAACTTCAATTACATTTGGAGTAACTAATTCAGGTTCTTCCCAAATTGCATCAAGTAATTGCTCTTTTGAAACAATTTGATCTCTATGTCTTGCTAAGTGTGTTAAAACTTCAAAAGGTTTCCCTTTTAATTCGATTTCTTCACCAGCATATTCGATTTTTTCTTCATCAGGATTGATTATTAAATCATCAATTTCTATGATATTTGTTCCACCAAATCTAAGTCTTGCTTCGATTCTTGCTAGTAAAATATCAAAATCAAATGGTTTTTTAATAAAATCATCAGCACCTGATTTTAGTGCTTCAATTTCACTTTCTTTATCATCTCTTGCTGAGATAATAACAACAGCAGTTCTTGAACTTCTGTTTTTAACTAATTTACATAGTTCTATTCCGTCACCATCTGGTAACATCCAATCAGTTAGTACTAAATCATAGTTTCTAATGTCGATAAAGTATTCTGCATCTTTATAATTTTCAGCAGTATCTACTTGATATCCAAAGTCTGAAAGACCTTCTTGTAGTGTTCTATTTAGTGTTATTTCGTCTTCAATAATTAAAATTCTCATTATTATTCCTTAAATTTAAGTTAAGTTTAAATTTTGACGGAATTGTATCATAAAAATTTCGAAATTTAAAGTATTTTTAAGCTAAATTTTAAAATTTATAAAATAGGAATTTATAAAACTAAAATATTATATAAAAATAGCTATTTTTTAGTGATAAATCAACTGTTTATTAACTATGAATTGATAAAATACGCAAAATATAAAATCCCAAGGAAAATTATGAAAAGAATAGTAACAAGTTTGGTTGCATCAATAGTTTTAGTAACTGTTTTGAATGCAAGTGATTATGGTTCAGTTGATGGTGATGCAATTACAAAACAAGATATTGCAATGATTTTACAAGATCAAAGAATAGATTTTGATAAATTACCTGATACTTCAAAAAAACAAGTAATTGAACAAATTGTAAATAAAAAATTAATTGCAAAAAATGCAATTAAAAATGGAATTGAAAAAGATCCTCAATATGTTGAAGCAATGAATGGAATAAAAGAAGATTTAGCTCTTCAAGTTTGGCAAAAAAATGAAGTTGATAAATTAAAATTTACAGATCAAGACAAAAAAGATTTTTTTGAAAAAAATAAAGACAAATTTGTAATGCCTGAGATTTTAGAATCAAGACATATTTTAGTAAAAACAGAAGCGGAAGCAAAAGCTATTATCATAGAACTTGATAAAGCTGTAAAAAAAGAAGACAAATTTACTGAATTAGCAAAAACTAAATCAGCGGATGCAACTGCTCAAAATGGTGGATATTTAGGAAAAGTTCCTGCTGATAAATTAGTTCCTGAATTTACAGCTGCTGCAAAAGCATTAGCAAAAAATACATATTCTAAAACACCTGTAAAAACTGAATTTGGTTATCATATAATTTTCTTAAAAGACAAAACAGCTCCAAAAGCATTAACTTATGCTGAAGTTGAACCAAAAATTTCTCAAATTTTAGTTGGAAATGCTTTTAGTAAAAAAATAAAAGAATTAACTGACGAATTAAAAAAAGACGCAAAAATAGTTATTAAATAAGGGAATAAAATGGGTGTATTAGATGTTGTAAAACCAGGAGTTTTAACTGGAAGTGAAGCAAAAAAACTTTTTGCATATGCAAAAGAGAATAATTTTGCAATTCCTGCTGTAAATGTAGTTGGAACAGATTCTGTAAATGCTGTTTTAGAAGTTGCAGCAAAAGTTAATTCACCAATTATTATCCAATTTTCAAATGGTGGAGCAGGTTTTTATGCTGGAAAAGGTTTGAAAACTGCTAATGCTGCAATTCTAGGTGGAATTAGTGGCGCAAACCATGTTCATATGATGGCAGAAGCTTATGGAATTCCTGTGATTTTACATACAGACCATGCTGCTAAAAAACTTTTACCTTGGATTGATGGATTATTAGAAGCAGGTACTAAACATTTTGAAAAAACTGGACGACCTTTATTTACTTCTCATATGCTTGATTTAAGTGAAGAGCCTTTAGAAGAAAATATCGGAATTTGTGTTGAGTATTTCAAACAAATGAATGCGCTTGATATGATGCTTGAGATTGAACTTGGAATCACTGGTGGTGAAGAAGATGGTGTTGATAACTCTGATGTTGATAATGCTTTACTTTATACACAACCAGAAGAAGTTTGTTATGCTTATGAAAAATTAAACCAAGTTGGTGAAAATTTTACAATAGCTGCAAGTTTTGGAAATGTTCATGGTGTTTATAAACCAGGAAATGTTCAACTAAGTCCAAAAATTTTAGATAATTCTCAAAAATATATTCAAAATAAAATCGGAACATCATCATCTCAACCAGTTGATTTTGTATTCCATGGTGGTTCAGGATCTTTACTTGAAGAAATCAGAGAAGCTATTACTTATGGTGTTATTAAAATGAATATTGACACAGATACGCAATGGGCAACTTGGGATGGTGTAAGAGCTTACGAAGCTAAATATCATGGATATTTACAAGGTCAAATCGGAAACCCAGAAGGTGCTGATAAACCTAATAAAAACTATTACGATCCAAGAAAATGGATTCGAGCTGGGCAAGAAACTATGATTGCTAGACTTGAAGTTGCATTTTCTGATTTATGTGCTTTAAATAAAAATTAATATTATGATAAAAAGATCTTACTCAGGTCTTTTTATCATATAACCACTTCCTCGAATATTTTTTATAAAATCTTCTTTTAAAACAGTTTTTACCCTATTAACTTCAGCTCTTATTGTTGCATTATCGATATAATCATCATTCCAAACATAGTTTCTAAACATATCATAATTTACAACTAAGCTTCTATTTAAGGCTAAAAGTTCAATTATTTGAAGTTGCCGCTTTGGTAAAATATGTGGTTCATTATTAAATAAAAGGGTCATTGTTTCGGCATCAAAACTATAATTTTTTGAAAGTCTTTTATGTCTTTGTGGAACTATTCTTGTTTTTAAAATTTTATTAATTCGTAAAGTTAACTCTTTTAGATGAAATGGTTTTTTCAAATAATCAAAACATCCCAAATCAAAAGCTCTTGAAATCTCTTCAATATCAATGAGTGCGGAAATATAAATAGTTGGAACCATTCTTTTTTGTTCATGTAATTTTTCTAAAATAGTAAATCCATCAATATCAGGAAGATTTATATCTAAAATCAGTAAATCAAATTTCTCTTTTTCTAAAATTGCTAATGATTCCATTCCTGTTTTTGCGCTAATTATCACATGTCCTGTTGAGGCAATATATTCTGTAATCATCTCATTTAACATAATATCATCTTCAACTAATAAAATTTTCATAATACTCCTTTAAAAGTGTAAGTGAATGAAGCCCAATTTTCACCAGATTCTAATTTAATTCCAACATTCTCTTCACTACAGATTCTTTTTACTAAATTTAATCCAAGTCCAAATCCATCTTTTGAAATCTCTTCTCTATAATACTCTTCAAATATTTTTTGAGGATCTAATATTTGAACAGAACGACTCTCAATTATAAAATCACAATCATTATTATTCATTTCTAATTTTATGATTATTGTTTCATTTGGCAATGTATATTTAATTGCATTTGTTAAATTATTATCAACGATTCTTTGAAGTTTTATCTCATTAAAATTTAAAATAATTTTATCTTTTTTATTTTTAAATAGAAATTCCGATTTAACTCTAAGAGCTGAAGATGAAAAAAAATCAATTCTTGCTCTTACAAAATCAACTAAATCTATATCATGTGTTGCATGATTTACTTGGTCTTTTTTTACAAGATAACTTAAATCATCATATATACTAAAAATATTTTTCATGGCAACTTCAATATTTGATAGATATTTATTTTTTCCATATTCCATTTCAAACATTTCAATATTTCCCATAATTACAGATAAAGGAGTATTTGTTTCATGAACGGCATGTTTTAAAAACTGTTTTTGTGATGCTATCAAATTTTGAGCATAAATATTTCCATTTTCAAGCTCTTGTGATTGAATATTATAATCATTTGATGATTGTTGAATAAGATGTGTTAAAGCTTGCAGACTTTTTGCATGGTCTGTTAATTTTGTATTTTCAATATCATCCATTGGTTCTACTTTATAATTTACTTCATCTTTTTCACTTAATGCTAAAATAGTTAAGGTTTGATTTAAAAGTTCATTATTCCCACAATTATGATAAAACTCACCATATGTAAAAAATCCAGCAGTTGGAGCAATTTTTGAAAAAGGTTTTATTTCAATATCAATCAAATCAGGCATATATCTTCGTCTTGCCATACATGCATATATAAAAAATGTTTCCGTATCTTTAATGCAACATTTTGAAAATAAAGATTTAAGTGGATTACTCATAATTAACTCAACATTCCCAAAACCTAGTTTTACAATATCTCCTTTATGAAGATTTCCAGCAAAACTTAAACTTCCATCTTCATGTTTTGCAATAACTGCTCTTGCTAAAGGAATATTGTTTTTTTGTATAATTAAAGGAAATTCAATACCCGTTGCAGGAAGTGAACTAGCTACATATTCACCTAAATATTTTTCATAAAAATCTAAAGGGGTAAGTCCTGAAATTTTATAAACTCTATTTCCAATAACTTCTTCAATAGTATGCTCAATTCCAATTGGTGACCAATTGAAATTATAAGCATTACAAACTTCTAATTTGTCAGAATTAAGAGAAACCCCAACTGCTCCTTGAGTTAAGATTGTATCTTGGCATGAAATAAAAGTTTGTGTAAAGTGAGCATTATCTCCCGCCATTCCTCCAGCTATTATTACTTTATTATTAATAAAACTAATTCCATTTAGAAATTCTTCACCGTTTGTTTTTGCTCCATCGGTAAATGTAATTAAAAGTTTTGTATCTTCTTCACAAAGTTGTATTGCCAACTCTTTTCCATTTGAAAAAGAGTCAGATTCGTTTACATAAGCAATTTTTAGTGAAGTTTTTTCAAAAGTTGTAATTGCAACTACAGTTTTTAGTGTACTAATCGTTTCATTGTTAATTTCTCCATCAGTTGATGAACCAATACAAATAGCTTGAGGCAACTCTTTTGTAATAAGATTTATTGTCTTTTCTAAAATTTCTTTTTTTTCTCCACAAAATATTTGAATCAAGAGGTTTTTTTCTTTTTTAAAAAAAGAAAAATCAATTGTTGAATCAAGTGCTTTATTGTTGAGTGTATAATTATATGTTTTCATAAAAAAATTGTAGCAGATATTTTGAAAAATTCAAAGAAAAAAAATCATTAAAAAGCTCGAAAATACGGTATTTTGTAACAATTCTTATCACCGCTATACTTATGCTATACTATAGCTTTATTCACGCTATACTTCTCGTGTAGAATTTCATTAAGCGAAAAGATAAGTTAATAAAATTAACGACTTTTTCCAAAAAACAAATAAACAAAAAGGGTATAAAATGATCTATAGTAAACCAACATATAAAGCACAATATGAAAACTTCATTGGTGGAGAATGGTTAGCTCCAATTAGTGGTGAATATTTTGACAATATCTCTCCTGTTGATGGTGAAGTTTTAACAAGAATTCCAAGATCAAATGAAAAAGATTGTGAAGCTGCTATTTTAGCTGCTGACAAAGCATTCCAATCATTTAAACATACTTCAGTTGTTGAAAGAAGTACTTTATTAAATAAGATTGCAGATGCAATTGAAGCAAACTTAGAAAATATTGCACTTGCTGAAACCTTAGATAATGGAAAAGCAATTAGAGAGACTTTGAATGCTGACGTTCCTTTAGTTGTTGATCATTTTAGATATTTTGCATCAGTTATTAGAGCAGAATCAGGAACAGTTTCAGATTTAGATGAAAATACAATTTCTCAAGAAATTCATGAACCTTTCGGTGTTGTTGCTCAAATTATTCCTTGGAATTTCCCATTATTAATGGCTGCTTGGAAACTAGCACCTGCAATTGCTGCTGGAAATTGTGTTGTTATGAAACCAGCATCTGCTACTCCTATGTCAATTTTAATTTTAATGGAAACAATTCAATCAGTATTACCAGCAGGTGTTATTAACATTATTAATGGTGCAGGTGGAAAAATAGGTAAATATTTATCAACTCATGAATTAGTTAAAAAAGTTGGATTCACAGGTGAAACTACAACTGGTCAATTAATTATGCAATATGCAACTGAAAATATTATTCCTTCAACTTTAGAACTTGGTGGAAAATCACCAAATATCTTCTTAGAATCAATCATGGACGCGGATGATGAATTCTTTGATAAAGCAATTGAAGGTTTAGTACTATTTGCATTTAACTCAGGTGAAGTTTGTACTTGTCCTTCACGTGCATTAATTCAAGAGTCAATTTATGAGCCATTTATGGCAAGAGTACTTGAAAGAGTAAAAGCTATTAAATTAGGAAATCCTTTAGATACAGATTGTATGATGGGTGCTCAATGTTCTTTAAATCAAAAAGAAAAAATTACTGAATATATCAAAATTGGTAAAGAAGAGGGTGCTGAATTATTAATCGGTGGAGATGTTTATGAATCAGAAACTAATCCAAATGGTTACTATATTCAACCAACACTATTCAAAGGTCATAACAAAATGAGAATTTTCCAAGAAGAAATTTTTGGACCAGTTCTTGCTGTTACAACTTTTAAAGATGAAGAAGAAGCATTAGCAATTGCAAATGATACAATTTATGGTTTAGGTTCAGGTGTTTGGTCAAGAGATGCTCACCAATTACATAAATTCTCAAGAGGAATTGAAGCAGGAAGAGTTTGGGTAAATTGTTATCATATCTATCCATCACATGCATCATTTGGTGGATACAAAAAATCAGGTATCGGAAGAGAAACTCACATGATGATGTTAAACTCTTACAGACATACTAAAAATATTTTAACTTCTTACAATAAAAATAAATTAGGATTCTTTTAGGATTTAATTTTAAAAGAAAATCACAAAAAACCATAGAAAGTTCTCCTCTATGGTTTTTTTTCATTGTGTAAAGGATATAAAATGTCAACACAAAGAGTAGATGTAACACCAGCAGCAGCTGAAGTTATAGAAAAGTTAAAAGAGTTACATGGTGAATTGGTTTTTAACCAAAGTGGTGGTTGTTGTGATGGAACGGCTCCAATGTGTTATGAAAAAGACGATTTTCATGTTCCTAGTCGTAATGTTAAGATGGGTGAAATTTGTGGTTGTGAGTTTTTTATAGATAAAGACCAATTTGAATATTTTAAACACTCTTTTATAACTATTGATGTAAGAGAAGAAAAATCAGCTTTTGGAAATTCTTTTTCATTAGAGATAGATTTAGGTTATCAGTTTATTACAAAATCAAGAATTTTTACAGATGAAGAGTATCGACAATTATTAGAAGAAGAAAAAAACGATTTGATCTGTGAAGGCCTAAGGCACTTTTCTTATTA
>JAIELU010000256.1 GCA_019752775.1 Campylobacterales bacterium
CAACAAGAAATGATAATTTATTTTTCTTACCTGCTGCATCACAAGTTGAAACATCTGGAACAGTTGTTAATACTTCGAGAGTTGCACAATGGAGATCAAAAGTTGTTGAGCCAATGTATGAATCAAGACCTGATCATGAAATTTTATTTGATTTTGCAAAAAGAATGGGATTTTATAATGAATTTATTGCTGGTATGGGTAAAGGTGATAAATTTGTTTGGCCAGAAGATGCTACAAATGAAATTGCAAGAGCTTTAAAAACTATTGGAATGCAAGGTGTAACAGCTGAAAGAATTAAAAAGCATACTGAAAATTGGCATTTATTTAATTCAACTTCTTTAAAAGGAAGAGGAATTGTTGAAAAAGAGTATTATGGATTACCATGGCCTTGTTGGGATGAGACTCATCCAGGAAGTCCTGTTTTATATAATACAAGTTTACCTGTATCTCAAGGTGGTATGGGATTTAGAGCAAACTTTGGATTGGAAAAAAATGGTGTAAGTTTACTTGCTGTTGAAGGAAGTGCACCAAAAGGTTCAAAAATCAATGGTGGTTATGCTGAAATTACAGGAGCCAATATTGAAGCGTTAGCTGGAATCACTTTAACTGCTGAAGAAAAAGCACTTGTTGAAGGTAAAAACTGGAAAAATGATGATAGTGGAATTTTAGTAAAATATGCACTTGCTGCTGAGCTTTGTCCTTATGGAAATGCAAAAGCTATGACAGTTGTTCCATCATTTTCAGATCCAATTCCAAAACACAGAGAGCCATTGCACTCGTTTAGACCTGATTTAGTATCAAAATACCCAGCGGTAAAAGATAAACTTAATCATTTTAGGGTTGATGTTAGATATGAAACAGAACAAAATGCACAAGATTGGACTAAAGATTATCCAATAAATATTGTTTCAGGAAGAATTGTTGAACATATGGGAACAGGAACTGAAACAAGAGCATCTAAATATTTATCTGAATTATCTAGTGAAATGTATGGGGAATTACATCCAACATTAGCTGGAAAACTTGGACTTAGAGATAATGAGATGATGTGGGTTTATGGAACAGGTGGTGGAAAAATCAAAATTAAATGTAAATATAGTTTAAGAGTAGATGAACATTCTGTATTCTTACCTCAAAATTTCTCAGGAATTTGGAGTGGAGAAAGTCTAGTAGATAGATACCCAGCTGGGACTGCACCTCATGGACTTGGTGAAAATTCAACACAAGTTACAAGTTATGGGTTTGATCAACAAACGGCTTGTCCTGAGACTAAATGTTCTCTTGTTAGAATTGAAAGAGCATAGGAGAGCAGCATGAATGAAACTACAGATTATTCAAGAATGAAATTTTATTGTGATGAGAACCTTTGTATTGATTGTAATGGTTGTGTTGTAGCTTGTAAAGAAGCTCACGAAGTTCCAGTGGGAGTTAATAGAAGAAAAGTAATCACAGTAAATGAAGGAATAGTAGGGAAAGAAATTTCTCTATCTATGGCTTGTATGCATTGTAGCGATGCTCCATGCCAACAAGTTTGTCCAACTGATTGTTTTTATATTAGAACAGATGGAATTGTTTTACATGATAAAGATAAATGTATTGGTTGTGGATATTGTTTATTTGCTTGTCCTTTTGGTGCTCCACAATTTCCCAAAAATGGTGCATTTGGTACAAAAGGTAAAATGGATAAATGTACTATGTGTGCGGGTGGTCCTGAAGAGACAAATTCTCATGAAGAGTTTCATAAATATGGACAAAATAGAATTAGTGAAGGTAAAGTACCAATGTGTGCGTCAATGTGTTCAACTAAAGCTTTACTTGTTGGTGATGCCAATGAGGTTGCTTTAATTAAAACATATCGAGCGACATCACAAAGTAAAGGTATTGCAACTGAATCTTATGGATGGTAGGAATTAATTATGGGAAATAGCTCATTTTTTCAAAAAAATAAAGCGTATATACTTACACTTGTTGGGCTAGGATTAGTAGGATTTGTATTTGTTAAATTTTTTATGATTATGGATTGGGAGTACTTATTTAAGTACACAATCCATGCAATTACAAGCGGAAAATTAGATGGAGTTTTAACTCCGGCTGATACCAATTATAAAGCTATGGTAAATGTAGCTTTTGGACCAAACTATGAAGCAATTGCCCCTGAAATTATAAGAGCTAGTAATGAAAGACAACTATATATTTGGTGGGTTTTTGTTGCTGAAATTGTAATTTTTTGTGTAATGTATACATTTAATGGTAGGCAAGAAGCTGTTATTACAAGACCAAATGATCAAGTGGAAGTATTTTCACTATTTCATAGAGCTGTAATTTGGTTGAATGTTATTATTATAATTGCTTTAATAATTACTGGATTTAACATAACATGGAGTTTAAGAAGTGAAGGTGGATTTATACCTTTTATGCTTAGAGGAACACATGAAGTTACAGGTTTACTTTGGTTTCCTATTTGGTTACTAATGACTATTATTGCCTTTAAAGATATTAAACTATTATCAAAAAATAGTTTATTAAGAAAGATAATTTTGCCAGGAAAATATAAACCTATGAAAAGAGTTATTTTTATAGTGTTTGTTTTAATGGGTGCAGGGTTATTAACAAGTGGATTTATTATTTGGTTTTTACATCCAGATGCATTTACAAATGCTCATGTTATTCAATTTAAAAGAGCATTACTTTATGTACATTTTGGTTCTAGTGTATTAATTATGTTTTTCTTAATGGATTTTGTTTACTCAACATTAGTTGCAGTAAAAGGGAATCTAAAAGGATTACTAAGTGGTAAATATCCAAGAGAACATTTAGAACAATTAGCTCCTGATGTTTTAGCAGATATTGAAAATAAAAAAGGAAAAATGGCATGACAAGCCCTGTGAGAAGTGAAAACTTCTCCCTTTTTCATGATAATTTAGATGATTATACAAAAGAGATAATCATTGAAAAATTCTATGAAGATGGGATTGAAGTGGCTGAAGATTATGTTATTAAAGAAGATAAAATTGAATTTTTCTTAAATGGGAAAAGATTTTTATCAGTTATGAGTATTGCCCAACATCAAGATGCACATCTTGTGGGATTTTTATTAAGTGAAGCTGTAATAAGTAATTTTAGTGATATTGAATCTATAATTGTTAGTGAAGATGGATTAAAAGTAGAAGTTATTGCAAATGTTAGTGATGAAGGATATGCAAATCTTTTTAGGGAAAAAACATTAACATCAGGATGCTGTATTGGAGTTACTGGAAATGCAGAAAAGGTCTTTGATTGCGCATTTATCAATACAGATTATAAAGTACATGCAAAAGATATTTTATCAAATATGAAGTTATTTAATAATTCATCAAAGCTTTTTGATAACACAGGATGTGTTCATAAAGCAGAATTAGTTTTAGAAGATGGTACAATTTTTATCGCTGAAGATATTGGAAGACATAATGCAATTGATAAAGTTATTGGACTTGCAAGTATAAATAAAAAAGAGGTTAAAAGATCTGTTTTATATGCAACTGGAAGATTATCAATGGAAATGGTTGTAAAGTGTGTAATGCATAAAATACCAATAGTTGTTTCAAAAGCAGCAGTTACTTTTCAAGGTATTAAATCAGCAAATGAACATGGAGTTACACTTGTAGGATTTGCAAGAGGTAATAAAATGAATGTATATACTCACTCAGGAAGAATAAATGTCTAGTATAGATGATAATAGTAGTATTGAATTGGATAATATTCAAAAAGAATTTTTGATGACAAACTTAGATGAAGAAGGGAAACTATCTTGTCTAAAAGCATTTAAAGTTGCAAGATTAATTGGTAAAGAACCAAAAGAAATGAGTTCTATTACTAAAAGTTTAGGTATTAAAATTACAAATTGTGAACTCGGAGTTTTTGGAAAATTAAAGTTTCAAGATCCTAATATTCAAGTTTATAATAAATTAAAACAAAATTATATGGGACATAAAACTTTAGAATGTAAAGTATTATGGGATGAAGCTGTAAGCTCTACTTTAAAAACAGTAGGTTCTACTGTTAAAAATTCTGATATTGAAGTTACTCATTGTCAACTTGGGTGTTTTCGAGAAAAGAAAAATAAAAAGAATGATTAAATTAAATTATCTGCAATACTCAAAACTAAAAAATATAGAAATTTTAAATGATTTTTCATTAAGTGCATTAATCTCAAATGATAAATTCGAAGCTTTAAATATAGAATATAAAAATCTATTTGGATTTAATAAACTAAAAACTATTGCCTTTTCAAAAGAGGGATTTTTAGGGCTTTTTTTAGAATTAAAAGGAAAAATTGCAATAAGTTATGGTGAATGTGAAGCTGTAGTTGAAGCTGGATTACTTTATGAAACTCTGGGTTTTGAAATAATTTGGATAAATTTAAATAAAGATGGAAAAGTAAATTTATATGAACTTGAAAATAAAAATATAGATTTTCTTTTCTTATCTTCTTATATTATGGATACTTTTGTAAAAACTTCCATAGAGGAGGTAAAAAAACTAACAAATGCAAAAATAATTTCAAATGCAAGTGCTAATTTTAATAAAAAAAGTGATGTTATTTATTTTGATAATTATAAATTAGTAGGCTTTAATCTTTCAAGTGTTTTATTATTTAATGATGATATTTTTTCTTTATTATCTATTGGACAAATCGATAGTTTGGCTGTGAAGCTTTGTTTAGATGCTCTTAAAAATCAAAAATTTAACTATAAATTAAAAGCAATTTTTTTAGAAAAACTTCAAGAAAAATTCCAAAAAGACATTTATTTTTTTGTTAATCCAACTGATACTTTAGAATACTCTTTACATTTTGGATTAAAAGGTATAAAAGCCAGAGAACTGATACGAACATTGGCTTTAAATAAAATATTTATTACAAATGGAGAGGGTTGCTCTTTAGGATTATCTAAACCATCAAGAATTATTCAAGTTATGGGATATGATGAACTAACAAGTAGAAATTCTATAAGTTTTTCTTTTGTTGATGAGTTAAATGAAAAAGAGATAGAAAAAGTTGTAAATACTGTTTATTTAAAATACAAACAGATTAAAAGCTTAGGAAATTAAGTAATTAATCCTTTTCTATATTCGAGAAATAATAAGCAATTTGTTCTAATTGTTCATCTGTATAATCTTTGACATGTTCTTTCATCATCGTTCCAGTTTTTTTACCATTCTTATAATTCAACAATATTTCATATAAACTATCTTTGGGCATTCCCGCAATTTCAGGTGCAACAGATTGAGTTTGTTCATTAGTTTCATGACATGAGGTACATGATATAGCTAACATTTCAGCTTCAATAACATCATATTCCACTGCATGAGAAAAGCTATATAAACTTAATAAAATTAGCGCTATTCTTTTCATTTTGTTTACCTTTTATTTTAATTATAATTATATCTTGAATTTATGTAGCTTTCAAAACATAAAATTTAGTTCCATATCATATTGTACTCATATAATCTAATAATGTAAGTGACTAAAGTCACAAATAAATTTTTAATAAAATGATACAATTCTAAAAATGTTGGAGTATTTTATGTATAAAAAAATATCAAAAGTTTTATATCTAAAGGTGGGGATTGTAACAACTTCAAAACTTTTAAATAATAGTAAAAGAGAAGAATTGATTTCAGGAATCAAAAAAAATCCAGTTTCTTCTTCATATCTTACAAAAACAGGGTTTAAAGATGATTCTCAAGCTGATTTACTTCATCATGGTGGAGAAAATAAAGCTTTATTCCTTTTTTCAAGTATAACTTATGAAAAAATCAACTCTTTTTATGATAATAAATTTGATGTAAGTAAAACTGCATTTTTTGGAGAAAATCTTATATTATCAGAAATTACAGAAGAAGATATTTGTGTTGGAGATATTTTAAAAATAGGACAATGCAAAGTACAAATAACACAACCACGACAACCTTGTTGGAAATTAAGTGCAAATACTGATGAAAAAAATATGACAAATTTTATTTTTAATAGTGGTTTAACAGGTTGGTATGCAAAAGTTTTAGAAGAAGGAAATATCAGTCAAAATGATGAAGTAATTTTAGAAAAAAGAACTTATCCAAATCTAAATATAAAAAAATTAAATCAGCTAATAATTAATCCAATGAGTGATGAAAAGCTTACATTAGAGGCATTAAATTGTACAGAGTTAGGAAAAGCGTTTATGGAATCTTTGTCTAAGAGATATAAATTAAAAGATAAAGATATTCAATTTTCTTTTTATCATGAATAATAAGAAAAATATAAAAACAAATAGTTAGATAAAAAAGTTAATTTTAACTAATTAAATAAAAAAACAAGCACTTTTCATCTTTTTTATATTGTGTATTTTTTTACTCTAATATTACATGTACATCAAAATTCCCAAGCTTATAGCTTGGGAAGATAATAATATTACAATTAATTTCTTTTAAATTTACCATTTAAAATAAAATAAGAAATTAACCCTAACACAAGTCCCCAAAATGCTCCGCCAATTCCAAATAAATTGATATTAGCAGCAGTTGCTAAAAAAGTAATCATAGCAGCTTCGCGAGTATTATTATCACTTAGTGCATTAGCAAGGCTTCCTGCAATTGTACTCAACAGTGCAAGACCTGCAAGTGTGCTAATAAATGTTGCTGGAAAAGCTGCAAATAAAGCAGCAAGTGTAACCCCAAAAATACCAACTAAAATATAAAATATTCCTGCTGCAACACCAGCAATCCATCGTTTTGAAGGATCTTCATGGGATTCTTTTCCTGTACAAATTGCAGCTGTGATTGCTGCTAGATTAAATGCGTGTGAACCAAAAGGTGCCATTAAAAATGAACCTAAACCAGTAATTGCAAGAATTGGTTTTGCATTTGTTTTAAATCCTTCATTTTTTAGTATTAGTAAACCTGGCATATATTGTCCAGTTAATGTAATTAAAAATAAAGGTAAGGCAACACTTAATGTCGCATTTATTGAAAAAGTTGGTTCAGTAAAAATTGGTGTTGCCAATTTAAGTGCGAAACCTGAAAAATCAATTTGTGATTGTAATAACAGTAAGATAAATCCAAAACTTAAAACACATACAATTGCATATCTTGCAGAAAACCGTTTTGCAATGATATAAATAAAAAACATAGAAATAGCCAAAATAGGGTCAATTGTCATATTTGAAAAAGCTGAAATACCAAATTGTAATAAAATACCTGCTAATAAACCAGAAGCAATACTAACAGGAATTAAACGAATTAATTTTCCAAAATAACCTGTAACTCCTAAAATAATAAATGCTAATGCAGAAAGCAAATAAGCACCTATTGCTTCACTATATG
>JAIELU010000118.1 GCA_019752775.1 Campylobacterales bacterium
AAAAATCATTATCTTCTTTTACATCATAAATTTGTTCACAATCTTCTTTTGATAATCCCATATTATAAAGAACTTGAGGTTTTTCACTTGAAAGATAATCAATTAAACTATCAACAGAAAAAGTTAATATAACTTCTGCTTTTGGTAATTGTTCAAAAATCTTTTTTATGACAGGAATAGGTGCATCAGCATAACCATATTGGTCAAGAATAAAAATACATCTATTTGCACGACTTCGATTTTTTATATTATCTATAATTACATCTAAGTAAGAAATAAATTTACCATTTAAACAATTTGTGTCTTCACTGAAGTAACCATAATCATTTAATGTCTTATTTAAAAACAAGAATGAATTTTTGTTTTTTTCAATAAAAGTATATTTAATATCGAAAGTTACCGTTTTACAATTACTTGTTTCTTTTTCAAAATTGATGATTTTTTTTGTTTTTTCAATAGTTTCTTTTATTCTTATTGGACTTCCAGTTGTTCCATCACTATAAATTCCACCACCACAAAATCCATCAATAATATCAAGTTTTAATGAACTTACTTTAAAACCTTTAGTCAAATATCTTAAATATATTTCTAAATAATTTTCAATAATATCCAGCTTTACCTTACTATGGTCTTCAATAGTTGGTAACTCTTCTCCTATAGACCAATTATATTTATTAACTTTAGCCAAATAAACCCTCTGTAATTTTTTTAGGCATTTCATCATATGTATTATTATCCAAGAGTCTTCCTGCTTTTTTCTTATTTTTACCGCCCCATTGTTTAAAAAAGAAAGGAACCTCTTGAGTATTACATTGAT
This sequence comes from Campylobacterales bacterium, assembly GCA_019752775.1. Lineage (GTDB taxonomy): Bacteria > Campylobacterota > Campylobacteria > Campylobacterales > Arcobacteraceae > Aliarcobacter. The sequence continues at coordinate 818 of JAIELU010000118.1, forward strand.
TTTTTATATCTACTACCCACTCTTTTAACATTGGTCTAGCCTTTGCTCCACTTTCACCACCAACAATTACCCAGTCAATATTTTTTAAATTTAAATTATTTATTGGAGTTAATAATGGTTCTATAGAGAGGAACTTTATATAAGCACCTGATTCTCTCAAATAATCTATTCTATGTGTAACTTTTTGACTTTCAACTGTTGTACCTAACCATATATTTTTAGTCCAAGTAATTGAATCATTAAGTTCTTTAATTCTTTCTGCTCGTTTAGTTAAAACTTGAAAAGTGTGCCAATGAGCTTTATTCATAACTTCAAATAATTTTAGAATAAATTCATCAGGTACGTCTTTATGAAATATATCACTCATGGAACATACAAATATTGTTTGAGGTTTTTTCATAAATAATGGGTCTTCAATATTTTCATAATGCAATGTTAAATTAAATGCATTTTCATATTTTTTTAAACCCATATTTTTTAATCTGTTAGCCATTTTTTCAGCATAACAATTTGTACAACCATCACTGTACTTAGTACACCCAGTTATTGGATTCCAAGTAGAACCAGTCCATTCAATTTTTGATTTACTCATATTAATCCTTATCTAATAACGATTATATATTTTAAACTAATTATATAATCTTTTCTTTTTTTTCTCGAATTCTTCCTCTAGTTTCATCTTCATGCCACATTCTAACTATTTTAATAATCTCATCATTAGTCAATTTATTTAACATTCTTAGTAAAACTTTCATTCCTAAAGGCTTATTATTCCCTCTATAATATTCAGAATAAGCTCTTTTTGATATACCTATACTTTTAGCCATATCTTCTTGTGTAATTCTTTCTGCATTATTTTGCAATTCCATATAACAATGAATATGTTTAATAATATCTTTTATTTCCATACGTTTATTATATCTAAATAAAAATAAATTTATGTTATAAAAACACATAATTATGTGTTTAAAGATATATTATTTTTTAGGCTAAATAAAAAAAATGGAGTCTAAATTATTCTTTTTTTCTTATAGCTAACTAAGTAATAATCAACTATCTTTAACTTCAAACTTTTACTCAAACCTCTATTTATTTTTATTAATATTTACAATGGCGAAAATACTCCACCTTCAATCAAATTTGTTGCTACAAGTAATAATTTATTATAAAGTTATTAAACTCTTTTAAATAAAAAAGGAGAATTATGACTTTACAAGAAGCTATAAAAAGATTTAAATTTCATTGTACATATGAAAAAAATCTAAGTTCAAAAACAATGCGTGCTTACGATATTGATATAAATCAATTTCTGGGAAGATTTATTACTTATGAAATAAACAAAATAAACAAATTTGATTTAAAAGATTATGTAGAGAATTTGTATCTATATTCTTATAAAATAAAAACTATCAAAAGAAAAATTGCTGTACTTAAAGCTTTTTTTAATTATCTTGAATTTGAAGAATTAATAGATATTAATCCATTTAGAAAATTAAAATTATCCTTAAAAGAACCAAAATTATTGCCAAAAACTTTAGAATTGAAGGAAATTAAAATAATTCTAAAACATTTATACCAATTAAAGAATAATTTTCAAAACAGAGAATCTTTTAGTTATAAATTGCTAGTTAGAGATATTGTTTCAATTGAAATATTATTTTCAACAGGAATAAGAGTATCAGAATTATCAAATTTAAAAAAGAATGAAATAAACATAAAATTAGGAGTAATTAAAATATTTGGTAAAGGCTCAAAAGAAAGAATTATTCAAATCTGTGATAAAGAAGTTCTAAACTTATTAAAAGAATATACTAAATTATTTAATTTTGATAAAAATACAAATGAATATTTTTTGTTAAACAGACTTAATAAAAAATTTTCAGATCAATGTATAAGAAATATGTTACAAAAATATCAAAAAGAATTAGGACTTAAACACATAACCCCTCATATGTTTAGACATTCTTTTGCCACATTACTTTTAGAAGAAGGTGTTGATATAAGATATATACAAAATATGTTAGGTCATGCCTCAATATCAACAACTCAAATTTACACAAAAGTTAATGTAAAACATCAAAGAAAATTACTAAATACTAAGCATCCAAGAAGAAATCTTAATTTTTCTTAGTAAATAGGATCTAAGATAAAGATATAAATAACTTTATCTTAGATATATTATGATTTCATACAAAGTTTTAGAGATTTTTAGCTATTGATTTTATACTAAAAATCTATAGGCTAAATATTTATTAATAAGAGAAAAAATGAATGAAATTATTTATAATTTAATTGAAAAATATAAAAGTAATGAAGAAAAAAATGAATATATAGAATATGTTTATGATGATGTAGAAATATTGAAGCAAACAGGGATAGAATTATTAACTGAAGTTCCAATACTTCCTGGATTATGTGCACCTATGAGTGCAAGATGGGCATATATATTAAATAAAAATTATTCAATTCCGGCAATAGTTGTAGCTGGTAATTTAAAACTTAACGGTAATACAATATTTAATTGTAATCAAAATTTACCTACTAAAATAACTTCTGAAACTTTTTTCAAAGATATTTGGAACGGACATTGTTGGGTTGAAATTAATGGTATCATTGCAGATATTTCAATTTTTAGAACTGCAGCTGAAATAAGTAAATCTCATGATCTAAATAAATATTTTTCAAATTTTGGCAAGAATAAAGGTGCATTGATAGCAAAAAAAAATTATATTCCATGTGAATTAGAATATATTCCCAAATATGTCCTATCTAATATGCAGATAGAAGCATTAAATAACGGATTAAAAGAATTGATAAAACAATCTAATATATAATTATAATAAGATTCAAAATAAATTGATTATAAAATTTAACTCAAATTATTTTCTTTCCTATCAAAATCATTAAAATACATATGATAATGCATTAGAGAGCTTTAAGAATAATTTCAATTAATTTATTTTTTACTCCTTATTAAAGTATTTATACATATAATCACATTTATGAAAATTAAAGATAAGAGGTATTATGAGTCTTCAATTAAGAGCAGAACAAAAAAAGATAACTGATATATTTAATAATGAAGTTGAATATATAATTCCAAATTTTCAAAGGCCATATTCTTGGGGATACGGTCAATGTTACCAATTATATAGTGATATATTTGATTCTTTTGAAAAAAATGAGGAATTTTTTTTAGGAAATATTGTTACAGCTAATAGCCAAGAAAATAGTGACTTTTTTCAACTAATTGATGGTCAACAAAGAATAACTACATTACTCTTATGGATAAAAGCTTTATTTCTTTTATATGAAGAAAAATTTGAATCTGAACATGGTGGTTTAAAAAAAGCTTTATATAAGGAGGATTGGGAATCTGGAAAATTACGACGTAGATTAACTTCAAATATACTTGAAACAAAAGACGATGATTTAATTGAAATTATTTTATCTGAAAATTTTAGTCAAGAACAATTAATAGAACTTTTTAATAAAAATAAGAATCGACTAGAAAATAAAATAGAAGATAAAGCAGAAATTAAAAATAAATTTGAAATGAATTTTATTTATTTATATTATTGGTCAAAAAATGATTACGAAAATAATTTAAAAGAATTTATTATTTACTTATTAAAAAAAGTAATGCTTCTACCAATGCAATTAAATGCTGATAATACAGATGAAGCAATCAATAAAGCATTAAAAATATTTGAAACAATTAATAATAGAGGTATGGATTTAGCAGATTCAGATATTTTAAAAGCTAAAATATATGCATTAGCAATAAAAGATAATAATGGACCATTATTCATCAAAAAATGGATTGAATTAAGAGAAAATTTAGAAATAATGAATCTTAAAATAGATGACATTTTTAGATTTTATTTACATATTATAAGAGGACAAGAAAAACTTACAACATCGGAAATAGGTCTTAGAGATTTTTTTACATTAGAACCTTATTCGCCTTTGAAAACAAAAAATTACAATGAAATATTAGATGATTTATATAATATTGTTTTTGTTTATGAATATATAGACGAGAGAATAAAAGAAAAATCAAAACTTTCAAAGTGGTTACAAGTAATAGAAAACTATACTAATCAATATCCTAAAATTGCATTAGTTGTATTCTTATTTTATACATATAAAAAAACTGGTAGCTTAAGTGATGAAAGTATTATAATTGATTTTTGCAAAAATATTATAAGATATGTTTATTATAAAGGAGCCACTTCAACTATAAAAAATGAAATATATTTGATTATTAAAAATATTGCTTGGGATATTGAACTTAAAAAATATGAATATAATTTATCTACAAATTTCTTTGATTCAATGGGAAGACTTAAGAAAGGTTTTGCATTATTATCTTATTACTTAAATAATAATGATGATGATGATATCTCTAATCTTTCATTTAATAGATTAATCACATATAGTGATAAAGATTTTAATAATGATAATATTGATGATATATACGATTGCTTAGGTAATTTTGTTTTTTTAGATCTTAATAAAAGAAATATTTCTTTTGAGAGTAGAATAAGATTTTTTGATAATTCTAGTATTTTTAAGAAACAAATTCATCCTCACTTAATAATGCAAGATCCTATTTCTTTTATAAAAGAAAGAGATGAAAAATTAAAAAATAAATTAATTGAATTTATGAAGGGTTTAATTTGATAGAATATCTTGACTTAACAAATTTTAAAGCTTATAAAAAATTAAAAATAAATATAGAGAAAAAGAACATAGTGATTTATGGAGATAATGGTACAGGTAAAAGTTCTATTTACGAATCTTTAAAAATGTTTTTTTTTAAACAAAGATTAATAAATAATATTTCATTTAGAATTGAAGAAAAAGAACAAAAAATCAATGAAGTATTTTCAAGAGAATATGATAATAAATTAAGTTTAAATTTCAAAATAGGTATTAATAATGAAATCATAGAAGCAAATAGCGAATGTAAAGATTTGAATTTTGATGTAAATTTAATAAACCTTTATAGTATAAAACTAACAAATACGTATAAAGGTGGTTCAGAAAAAGGTCTTTATAAAACATTAAATCTTAAAAATCTACTTTTAAGAGAATATTTATCATTAAATATTGAAGAACTTAACAACAAAAAAGATTCAATTATTTCAAAAGTAAATACTTTATTAATAGAATTTAAAGAAGATATTCAAATAAAAATTGATAGTGATTTTTCTATAAGTATTATAGATAGTAAAAGAAATATTACAGAAAATGAAAAATATTTAAATCTTTATTTTAATGAAGCTAAATTAAATTTGATTGTTTTATTACTGATATTTAATTCTATTATACTATTATCTAATGATTCAAAAGATAAAGTGATAGTTCTTGATGATTTTATTACAAGTTTAGATATAGCAAATAGAACATTTTTAATTAAATATTTAATAGAAACTTTTAATAAAGAAAAATTTCAGCTTATTATATTAACTCATAATTTAGAATTTTTTAATTTAGTAAAATATATTATTGAAGAAAAAATTATGTTAAATACAAATTCTTGGCATTTTTCCCAATTATATGAAATTGATAATCGTACTGAATTATCTGATATTGAACTTACTTCCATTGAAACCATTGAAAAAAAGATTAAAGAGGAACCTGATTCTGCGGGAAATTTAATAAGAAAAAGATTTGAAAATATTATACATAGTTTAGCAAAAGATTTGATTTTAGGTTCTGTTGAAGCTAGTAATAATACTTTAACAACAATACAAAATTTAGATGCTTTATATTTAAAATCATCTGGAACAGGGAAAAATCAGAAATTTTTAACATCTAATAATTTATTAGTTAAAATTGAGGAAAAAATTTTAGAAGGTACTACTAACATTTCAGAAATTAAAATATTAATTGATGAATATAAAATACCTAAAGAGAATTTACTAGTGATAAAAAATATTTTAAATGAGCTGAAAATATATCGTAAAGTAATTATGCATCCTTTATCTCATACAGAATCACAATTTTCTATAAAAGAACTTAATAAATCACTTGATTTATTAAAAAAATTAGATGAAAGTATGGTAACCATTATAAATTCTCTCTAAATATTAAAATATTTATAAATGGTCATTTAAAATAATTTTACTAATAAAGTAATTACACTATTTTACTACTTTTTTTCATCTGAAAAAATTGTTGTATCGCTTCATTAAAATCAAATATATTTGTTTGTATTTCTTACTAACTTTTATCAATTCTTAATTCTATTTTACTATATGGATACAAATTTCCTAAATCTTTTTGTTCAACTAGGTTAAATACTTCATCATTTTACTAAATTCATTTTAATCAACTATTGATAATTAAGAATTATCATAAGGTTGATTTATGAATATAAAACTAAAAGATTTAAATAAAAATTTACATCAAGCAAAAGTAAATAAAAAAGATGAGTTTTATACTCAACTTG
>JAIELU010000023.1 GCA_019752775.1 Campylobacterales bacterium
TCTTGATTTTGCAGTCTCTTCTTCTAATTGCCAATACTCTAAGAATAATCCTGGATCATCTTCTCCAATACAAATCATACCTTCTTCACCATCTTCAACTTCTTCTAAAGTATCAGGGTCAAGTAGTTTTACAGTGTGACCTGGTTGTACGAATCCAGCAGATCCTGGTCTAATTGGGTTGTTTTTAGAGTGAGAAATATAATAAGAACATTCACTCATTCCAATTGCTTCATAAATATCTTGATGGAATTTTTCTTTCCATAATCCTAACATTTCATCAGATAAATGCTCACCAGCACTCATACAATATCTTAATGATGGGCAATCAGCTATTGTAAAATCAGTTTTTTGGATAATTTGTCTATAAATTGTTGGAACTCCAATAAATATTGTACATTGGTGTTTTTTAATTAAATTAATCCAAGTTGATGCATCATTTGCACCTTCATAAGCAATAACAGTATGACCATTAAACAATGGATCCATAAGTGCTGATCCTAAAACATAAGTCCAGTTAAATTTACCAGAGTGCATGATTCTATCATTCTCTTTAAAATCAAACCAAAATTTAGTTGCAGGAGTTCTACCAACAAGTGATCTATGAGAGTGTAAAACACCTTTTGGATAACCAGTTGTTCCTGAAGTATATACTAAATATGCAGGTTCACCAGATTTTGAATTATAATGATTTGGTGTTTTATCAACTGTATTAAAAATCTCATTTAATGCATAAATGTTAATATCTTTTGGTTTTTTTAAATTTTCAACACTATCAATTCCAGCAATTACAATAGTTTTTAAATTATCTAAGTTCTCTAAATATGGAACTAAGTTTTCATACATAGAAGCTGATAATACAATTGCTCTTGCTTGTGAATCTTCAGCTAAATATTTAACTTCGCTACCACTTAAAAGTGTTGAAGTTGGAACTGCAATAATTCCAGCTTTCATAGTTCCAAAAAACGAAATAGGGTAAGCTAATGAGTTTTTTAAACATACTAATACTCTATCTCTTGGCTCTAAACCAATTCCTGTAAAGAAATTACAAACTTGATCAGATTTAGTTGCTAAATCTTTATAAGTTATTTCATCTGTACCTAATTTATCATCTTCAATTACCATTGCAATACTGTTCTCTTTTGGTGTTCCAACATGAGCAGAAGTACAAGCAAACCCGATGTTTAAAAATTCAGGTATTTCAATTTTAACGTTTGAACTCATAATATAATCTCCTTACTAAATTTGACCGTATGGCCAGTTTTCTTTAAATGTGTGAATTGGCATTCTGTTTAATACAGATAATGCAAATATTTCATCCTCTTTTGCTAAAGATCTTAATGCATAAGCTCTTAAAATGTTTTGTAAAGATTTACCAAACATTGGTGGATCTAACATTTCACCCTCATATCTAATTGCTCCACTAAGTAGCGCATCAGTTTTAATTGCTTCTTTTAAAATAGCAACATCTTTTGCAATCTCATTTGGAGATGGAGTAAATGCAACTTTACAGATATTAATGTGATTTGGAGTAATGATTTGTTTACCAGTTAATCCCATTGCATTTTCTCTAATTGCATGAGCATAAACATGTCTAGATGCATCATCACCATGTAAATCTAACCATCTTCTAATATCTTTTTTCTCAACACAATTATCAGGTAATGAATGTGGTGTAAGCATAACTTCAACTCCACCAATAACCCCTTTACCTTTAATTCTAGCTTCCATTGTAAGCATATTAAAGAAAGTTTCTAACTCATTAATCCATCCTTGAGGAGTGATTTTATAAGCCATTGCTTTAGAAAAGTCATGGATTCCAAATACAACGTGTTTAACAGTTGAATGTTCCATTAATCTATCCGCAATTTGTAAAGATTTTGGATGTTCAATAATTGGTTGAATTGTTAACTTACTTCCGATTGAAATTAACCAAGAAGATAAATCTCTAATTTCTGCACTTCCATAAACTTCTCCAGCTTTTGCAAGAACAATAACATCAATATATTGATGAATTTGTTTTAACATTTTTAAATCTTCTTCATATTCATCAGTTCTAAAAGGATTAAGTCTTACTGCTATTTGAAAAGTTCTTTCAGGAAATTTTGGTAATTCTTGAATTAAAAGCTCTCTTGACATAGCTTTTTGTCTACAACCATCTTCTAAGTCAAATAACACTGTATGTGCTTTTGTTTTATAAGCATGTTTTTGTAATCTTAATTTTGCTTGCTCCATACTTTCATATGTTCCATCAAGTGGATTAAATTTGATTGGTGGGTAATATATTTGAATACCAGGCCAATATCCACCAAGAACTGGTGTTAAATCGTCATTTGCTGTTAACTTAGATAAATCTATTGCAGAAGTCATTCTCATCTACCTTTCTTTTATTAATTTTATTCTTGTTTCTTTATTTTCATCATAATTATTATACTTGAAAACTAACAGGAAAGTTATACACCATTTAAAATGAATTGTTTTAATGTGTTTTGAAATAGCAAATAAATTTAAGTTTAAAATCAGGAATCATTTATAAAGCCGATAAATAAGGGAAATTAAACTTAAATTGGTAGTGAAATGTAGTCTTTAATCTATAATATCTAGTTAAAAAAGAGTATTAAAAAATAAAAAAATAAAAAAAGATTTGGAAAATTTTATAATTTTTCTAAATCTTCTAGGAAATTTAGCTTTTTGAAGTAGTCGATTAAAAATGGTTTTGATACTTTTTCAAAGCTCTCAATGTCCTGATATAAATTTATAAATAATTCAAAATCTATATTTTTTTCTTTTAGAGCATTTACAGAAAGTAGGGTGTCATTAATACAACCTAGTTTTGAAGGAGCTATTAAAATTGCACTTGCTTCAAATATTTTTATTAAATCTATAATAAACAGATCTTTTTCAATAGGAACCATTAATCCACCAGCTCCCTCAATTATAAGTAAATCGCAAAATTGTTCTAAATATTTTTTTTTCTCTTTTAGAAACTCGATATCTATAATTGTATTTTCTTTTGCCACATAAGGAGCAGCAGGAAGTTTGAATTGATAAGGAACAACATCATTAATTGTTACATTAAAAGAGGGATTTAGTGTTTTTACTAAATTTAACATTTTAGTTCCATCAAGGGGAAAATCAACAACACCTGTTTCAAAGGGTTTAAAATATCCAACTTTGAAACCTTTTTTTGCATAATGTTCTAAAAGTTTTCCGCAAGCATAAGTTTTGCCTACATCTGTGTTTGTTGCACTTACAAATAGAATTTTTTTCATATTTTCTCTTTATATTTTATTGGCGAAGTATAACAAAATAAAAATAGTGTAACTTGAAAGTCACACTATTTCATTTTTATTATTTGTTTGTTTATAAAGATTTTCTTCTAGTTTATTAAGAGTAGTTGTAATTATTTCACTTTTTCAACTTTTGTTGTTGATTTTTTTCTAAAAAATAGTAAAGAAGCCAATATTAGATTTAATGAAAAATTTGGTGCGTAGAAACTTAAGCTAAGTACGATACTATAAGTGTTAAAGAAGGTTTATTTACAAATGGCTGTAAAAAAACACTAAAAGCAGATCCTTTTTTTATTCTAAATTCTCCAGTTTTGGGATTATAAATTTTCGTTCCTATAATATCACTTGATAATAAATCAGGAGTAAACTGAATCCTTTTGAAATCAATTCCCAAAGCTTGTGCTAATGCATTAATCGCAGTTGTTTTATCAAGTCCTGGAACACCCTCTAATTTGCAATAAATCCAATAATTAAAGAGTCAATTAACTCTTATTGCCCAACAATAACTTTTCTCATTTCATTTTTTATATTTTGCATGAGAGTGTTCATTTAATACCTTTTTACTTAGATTTTATCTTTATATTTAGAAGTATAATTTAGATGAGTAAATAAATCATTAAATAAGAAGATAATCTTGTATTAATAATTTATTAATATAAATATGGGGAAATCTTTTATTTTAATTATTGCTTTTTTATTATAATATAGGATAATTAATAATTTATTATAACAAAGGTTTGAAGTGAGTAATGAAATAGAAATAGAATTAGAAGACGATTTGGATTTACAAGAGCCAAAAAAATATAAAGTTTTTTTACTGAATGATGATTTTTCAACTATGGATTTTGTAATAGATGTTTTAGTAAGAGTATTTAGAAAATCAGTTGATGAAGCATCAACTATAATGTTGAATATTCATAATAAAGGAAAAGAGTTGTGTGGAACTTATACTTATGAAATTGCAGCAACAAAAGTTGCCCAAGTTAAAAGTATGGCAAGAGAACAAGGTTTCCCCTTAAAAGCAATAATGGAAGAAGAATAATAAAATGATAAGTAAAGAATTAAGAAGCATTTTTACACAAGCTGTAGGATATGCAAAAAGTAGCAAACATGAGTATTTAACATTAGAACATATTTTTTTAATGTTAATTCATGATGAAACAATAGAAAATTTATTTATAGATTTAGGTGTAGATACAAATCAATTATTTGATGATATAAAACAATATATTGATGAAAATACACCAAAATTACCAGTTAATATAATAGATGAACCAATGGAAACAATTTCTTTAACATCTACAATAGAATATATGGTTTCTCATGTTCAAACAAGTGGAAAAGCAAATGCAAATGTGGAAGATATGTTTGTAGCTATTTTAAGAGATGAAAAATCTTATGCTACATATATATTAAGAAAATTAGGAATTCAAAGAGTTGATATTTTAGAAGAGATTGCCCATAAAGACAACGATGAAGATAATAATTTGGACAATGATATAGACAATAAAGTTTTAGATAAAAATTCAATAGAATTAGTAAGCGTTGCAAAAAAAGGTGAAATCGATCCAGTAATTGGAAGAGATAATGAAATTTCAAGAGTAATTGAAATCTTAAGTAGAAGAAAAAAGAATAATCCAATTTTAGTAGGAGAACCAGGTGTTGGTAAAACAGCAATTGCTGAGGGCTTAGCTTTACAAATAGCACAAGAGAGAGTTCCGGAATTTTTATTAAAAGCAAAAGTATTTTCACTAGATATGGGGTCAATGATTGCAGGAACAAAATATAGGGGAGATTTTGAGAAAAAATTAAAATCTCTTTTAAAAGAAGTTGCAAAAATACCAAATTCAATTTTATTTATTGATGAAATTCATACAATTGTAGGAGCTGGAAGTGTTGGTGGAAGTGCAATGGATGCTTCAAATATCTTAAAACCAATGTTAGCAAATGGAAAATTAAGATGTATAGGTGCTACAACATTTAGTGAATATAGAAATGATTTTTCAAAAGACAAAGCACTTAGTAGAAGATTTGCAAAAGTTGATGTAAATGAACCATCAATCGAAGATTCTATTCTGATTTTAGAGGGACTAAAATCAAAATATGAAGAGTATCATGGTGTAAAATATTCAAAAAGTGCAATAATAAGTGCTGTTGAATTAAGTAAAAAATATATTACAGATAGATTTTTGCCAGATTGTGCAATTGATGTAATTGATGAGGTTGGATCTTCTAAAAAGATATTATTAGCAAGCGAATTAAAAACAAAATCTGAGAAAAATATAACAATTACTTCAAAAGATGTGGAAAGTATTATTGCTAAAATGGCACATATTCCAGAACGAAGTGCCACAAAATCTGATTTAACTCTTTTAAAATCTTTAGAAAAGAATATGCAAAAAAGGGTTTTTGGACAAGATAGTGCAATAAAAGTAATTGTTCAATCAATAAAAAGAAACAAAGCTGGACTTGGACTTGATAAAAAACCAATTGGAAGTTTTTTATTTACAGGACCAACAGGAGTTGGAAAAACAGAAGTAGCAAAAGAGTTATCAACACAATTAGGAATTCATTTTGAAAGATTTGATATGAGTGAATATATGGAAGCTCATACAATTTCAAGATTAATTGGCGCGCCAGCTGGTTATGTTGGATTTGAACAAGGCGGGCTTTTAACAGAAGCTATACGAAAACATCCACATACAGTTCTTTTACTTGATGAAATAGAAAAAGCACATCCAGATTTAATGTCAATTTTACTTCAAGTAATGGATAATGCCCAATTAACAGACAATAGCGGAAATAAAGCAGATTTTCAAAATGTAGTTTTAATTATGACATCAAATTTAGGTGCAACAGAAGCAAATGTTATGGGATTTGCAAAAAATGAAAAATTAAATGAAAATAAAGCAATAAATAAATTCTTTGCACCTGAATTTAGAAATAGACTTGATGCTGTTGTTCCTTTTGATTCATTAAGTATGGATGTTGTTGCAAAAGTTGCTGGTAAATTTATGGAAGATTTAGAAAATCAATTAGTAGACAAAAAAATAAAAATTGAGATAAGCACAAAAGCAAAAAATGAATTAGCAAGATTAGGTTACGATAAAGCTATGGGTGCAAGACCACTTAATAGAGTAATTTCAGATAAAATTAAAAATGTTCTAACTGATGAAATTTTATTTGGTAAGTTAAAAAAAGGTGGATTTGTGAAAATAGATTTCGAAAAAGAGTTTATTTTTGAATTTAAAGCTTTATAACACAATTTTTATACAATTCTTTAGATACAATTCGAAAATTGTTTTTTATAAAACAAACAAGTTATTATTTTATTTAACAAAGGAACAAAGAACATGAGAAAACTTTTATTAGGTTCAGCTGTAGCGGTTGCATTATTGACAGGTTGTGGAGACGAGAAAAAAGAATCTACTCAAGCTGCTGGAACAACACAAGAAATCAAGAAAGATGAAACCGTAGCTGCTGTAGAGAAAAGTTCTGTAGAAGTTAAAGAAAATAGTAAAGTTGAAGAAACAAAAATCGAAGAAGCAAAAGAAACAGTTTCAACAATAGTAGAAGAGAATAAAGAAAATAAAGTTATCGCTCCTGAAAAAATAGAAGTAGCAATAACAGAACAAACAGCACAAGAGAGAACAGTGATTGATGCAACTGCTTTATATACAAATTGTGGTTCATGTCATGGACAAAAAGGTGAAAAATCAGCTTTAGGAAAATCTCAAGTTATTGCAGGTTGGGATAAACAAAGAATAATTGATTCATTAAATGGATATAAAGATGGAAGTTATGGTGGAGTTATGAAAAACATTATGACAGGACAAGTGAATACTAAAACAGAAGCAGAAATAGAAGCACTAGCAGATTTAATTTCAAATTCTGATGTCGTTAAGCTGCCTTATAGCATTGACACCTGGACGATCTTTG
>JAIELU010000267.1 GCA_019752775.1 Campylobacterales bacterium
ATAGGCTTCTTCCATGTTATGTGTAACAAAAATTGATGTTCCCTTAAATTCCTTAAGATCTTCCTTAAGTTGTACAACCATCATGGTTTTAAGATACTCATCTAGAGCTGAAAAAGGTTCATCTAAAAATAAAAGAGATGGATTTAAAACTAAAGCTCTTGCAAATGAAACCCTTTGTTTCATTCCTCCACTTAAATCTTTTGGAAATTTCTCAAAATCATCAATTTGCAATCCAAATTTTAAAGCAATATTTTTTGATAATTCATCTGCCTTTTGTTTTTTTATAATTTTTGCTTTTAAACCTAAAGAGATATTATCAATTACATTTTTCCAAGGAAGTAATCTTGCTTCTTGAAAAGCAAATGATGAACTTTTGAAGCTATTTCTTATTTTCCCTGCTTCTAAAGTTAATAGTTTTGCACAAAGATGAAGTAAAGTAGTTTTTCCACCACCGCTTGGACCTACAATAGATACCACTTCACCTTTTTTTAATTTGAAATTTATATTTTTTAAAATTTCTTTAAAGCCAAAAGAAAAAGAAAGATTATCAACTTTTAGTTCTTCTATTTTCTCCATGCTTCAACCTCTCTTTTTATGGGTTCCAGAATTAAATACTCAATTAAAAGTAAACTTCCTATCATTATTAATACAAGGGCTAGTGCAGTTGTAGTATCTAATTGACTTCTAGAAATGGCTAAGGCTGCGCCAATTCCATCATTTGCAGAAAGAAGTTCAGCCATTACAACTATTTTCCAAGCCATTCCTAAAGCACTTACCCAAGCTGGAAAAACATAAGAAAAGATATGAGGAAAATATAAATCAAACATTTTCATTTTAAAAGGAAGTTCAAAACTATCAGCCATTTGTTTTAAATCTCCTTCTAATGTTCTTGTCCCTTGTAATGCTCCTACAAAAATTATTGGAAAAGATGCAACAACAACTGTAAAAATGACAGTCATATCACTCATTCCGAACCAAATCATCGCTAATACAATCCATGCAATTGGAGGCATACCAACTAAAATAGTTACTATTGGTCTACTCATCATTGAAGCAGTTGCAAAAAGTCCAGCAAGTAATCCTAATACTGAACCAAAAACAAGTGAAATACAAAAACCAAAAAATGCTCTTTTTATAGTAATTACAATGTCATTTAAAGTATTTGGTTCACTTAACATTGAAAATAGGGTGATAATTGTATCTTTAGGATTTGGTAAAACTAAATTTCCATAAAGTTGATTCCCAAAATCCCATAATGCAAAAAATAAAAAGATTGAAGCAATTGAACCCCAACCACTCCATAAATACGAGGGAAAATCTTTTATAATCTTAAATAAAAATTTCATTAAATTCCTAAAATTGTTTAATCTTTTGGAATTATAATAAGAATGATAACGATTATCATTGACTTAAGTCAATAATCTAATATATTTCTAGACTTCAATACTAAAACAAGCACCTTTGTTTGTATTAAAAACTCTTATTTTGCCTTTAAAGTGAGATTGAATTATCATTTTTGACATATAAAGACCAATTCCACTACCTTTTTGTTTAGTTGTAAAATATGGTTCAAATATTTTATTTTGATATTTATTTTCTATTCCACCTGCATTATCAAAAATTGAAGTGATTGATAAGTCATTTTTTTCATCAATTGTTATAGTAATTTGAGGATTTTCTATATTTCTTGAAATTAAAACATCTTTTGCATTTGTTAGAAGATTTAGAATTACTTGTGAATATTCATTTTCATAAGCATTAATCTGTTTATCTTTTATGACATTAAATTTAAACTCTATTTTATTGTTTTCAAAAATTGGCTCCATAATATCAAGAGCTTTTTTTACAGCATTACTTATTAAAAATAGTTCTTTTTGTTTATTTAAGAGATAAAAATCACTAAAATTATCAATAGTTTTTGACATAAAATCCAATTGAGCATTTGATTCAAGAATTTTTTCTTTTAAATATTTTTTGTCAATAGGATTATCTTCATAGGCTAATTGCAGATTCATATTTATAAAACCTAAATGTGTTAAAGGTTGTCTCCATTGATGAGCAATATTATTTATCATTTCTCCCATAGAAGCTAATTTACTTTGATGAATTAAAAGTTTCTCTTTTTCATTTTTTTCATTTACTAATATTTTTAGCATATAACCTAAAGCAAAACTAAAAATAAGTGATTCTAAAGGCGCTCCTATATGAATAATATATATTCCACTTATTGGTGTAATTTGCCAATCTTCTGCAATATAGATAAATATTGATACAACTAACCAACCAATAGTATAAATAATTGCATATTTATCACCTTTTAAAATAGCTATAAAACCTGCAAATGTAGGAACTAAAAATCCTATATAAAAAGGCAAATAGTCATACAAAATTGAGTGCTTATAAAAAAATATTGCAATTACATCTAAAATATTTAAAAGAATAAAAAAGTTTATAAACTTGTGAATTTTAGGCATTTTCTCTTTTGTATTTAAAATACTTTGTGCAAATAAAAGAGTAAACAAAAAACTAAGAGTTTCACAAATATCAACGATTGCTTGAGCAGTTGATGTTGGATAAGGTAAATAACTAAAATATACAAATCCAATTAAAGATAAAAGAACAAAAAATTGCATTAAAGAGTAGTATAAAAAACATCTCATTTTGGTTGAAAAATAAATAATTAGATAATATAAAAAGGCACAGAATATTATTCCATAAGATACTCCATATAAAATACCTTCATATTTTAATAAATATCTATATTCAAAATCTGAAATACTATTCCAACGAAATTCTACTCTTTTTGGATGATCATACATGTATTTAAAAAGTAGTTCATTATTTTGATTTTTATCTAATTTTACAACTATTATGTCATTAATTATTTCATATTTTGTATTTGCAAAAACAAGGGAGTTTTTATCTGAAATTATAGTTAAATAGTTAGTTTTATTTTGAACTTTATCTAAGTCGATTTTAAACTTTATTGTAAATTCTTTTAACTGTTTATTTTTATACTCTTCGTAAAAAGCTTCTTTAAAATTGCTATGATCTTCTGATATGTAATTTTGTATATAATACTGACCATATAGATTACTTAAGAATAAAATTAAGAGTAATAGTTTTTTCATTTTTTGATTATACATACATTTTAATTAATATTAATAGTAATTATCATAATTTATATATTTTCTAGTATAATTTCACCATGAGTAAAAATGAATTTAAAAATATAAAAATCTTATTTGTTGAAGATGAAGAAAATATAAGAGTAAATGCAATATCTTATTTAAAAAGATTATTTGATGAGGTTTATGAAGCAAAAGATGCTTTTGAGGCTTTTGAAATTTGGGGGGGGGCCCAACCCCACATAATTATTACAGATATAAATATGCCAAAATTAAATGGTTTAGAAATGATTAAAAAGATTAGAGAAAAAAACAATCATACAAATATTGTGGTTCTAAGTGCTTATGCTCAAACAAGTTATTTACTTGAAGCCATTGAGTTAGGGCTTGTGAAATATTTGATAAAACCAATTCGTCATGAAACTATATATCCTGTATTAAGTCAATGTGTGAAAAGAATTAAAAATGATAATAGAACTAATATCAAATATTTTTCAAAAAGTTGCTATTTTGATTTTTTAAATAAAAAGCTAATAAAAGATGAAATTGAAGTGAAACTTACAAATAAAGAGTTAGATTTATTATGTTTATTATGTGAGTGTAATAACCAAACAGTTACCTATGAAACTATACAAGCAATTGTTTGGAATGACTCTTTTATGAGTGAAGATGCAATTCGTTCGGTTGCTAGAAATCTAAGAAAAAAACTTCCAGTAAAATGTTTAGAAAATCTTTCTAAAATAGGTTATAAAATAGTTACTATAGATTAAAATAGTAACTATTTTTTTAGTAAATTAATTATGAAATTTTTACTAAATATCTTCCAACTGCTTTACCTGCTAATAAAGAATTTAAAGCCTCTTTTATCCCATCTAAATCTATTTGCGTTGTTAATTCTTCTAATGTATCAATTTTAAATTCATTAGACATTTTTCCCAAGCAGCTGCTTTTTTTTCTTTTTTACACTCAACTGAATCAATATCTATTAATCTAACACCTCTTAAAATAAATGGAAAGACATTTGTATTTAATTCAAAAGATGAAGTTAATCCACAACAAGTAGCAACTCCATCAGATTTAATTAATTTTAATGCTTCTGCTAAAATATTTCCCCCAACTGTATCTATTACAGCATCATACTTTTCACTCTACCAGTTATCAGTAACTAAAACATATCTAGTTACTAAAACTTTTTCACCTACTTCAAACTCAGTAGAGTTTGACTTTTCAATAACACCTGCCACATCAATTCCTGTAATATGTGGAAAGTTTTTTGTAACACCTGAATTTCCAACTGAACTTAATGCGTCTTTATAATTTAAAGATGAATAAGTAGTTTTTATTAAAACTTCATTCTCTTGTATTGTTGGAATTTCAACTTCTTTTATACTTAATAGCAAGAACTTACTTTTAAGATATATACTATCTAAAAAGATACTAAGGAAATAAATGAGTGAGAATAATGAAGATTTAAAAGTAGAAAAATGTCCAGTTGGAACAGCCTTAGATGTCCTTGCTGGAAAATGGAAGATATTGATTTTATGGTATTTACGAAGTGAAACAAAAAGATTAAATGAACTTCAAAAACTTCTTCCAAGAACAACTCAAAAGATGTTAATTCAAAAATTAAGAGAGCTAGAAGAAGATGGAATTATTCATAGAGAAGTTTATCTAGTAGTTCCTCCAAAAGTAGAATACTCTTTGACAAAATATGGAGAAACTCTAAAACCTATAATAAAACAACTATATCTTTGGGGAGAAATCCATAAAGAAAGAGTTAATAAGTAAATATTATTAAATTAAGAGATTTGAAAATATAAAAATAAAATCTCTTTTTTAATATACAGCTTATATTTTTCAATATCTAATTGTCTTATTTCTTTTGAGTTTTTCAAAGTATCTACATCTTCGATTGCTTTAAATCCAGCAGCATATTCTTCTTGATTTAACTGTAATAACTCTTCATAAAGTTTAATATCATTTTGTGCTAAATTAATTCTTTGTTCATATTGTTTTATTGTTTCAAAAGAAGTTTCATAGATTTTTTCTAATTTAATATAAGTTAAATCTTCTTCTTTTTTATTTTGTAAAAAAACTAATTTTGAGTGTTGAATATCATTTGAAGACTTTAAACTCAAGGGAATACTAACACTTGCTCCATATTTATAATAGTCATCAACATTATCATTTGTATCTGAATTATTGTATCCAGCCGTTCCATTTATTTTAAAAGATGGTAAATAACTACTTTTTGTTTTTTGATATTGGGTTTGACTAATTTTTGATTCCATTTGAGCATATTGTTTTTGTGAAGATTTATCTAAAAATTCTTTTTTAGAAATAAGAGAAATATCTGGTAAATTGATATTTGAAATATCATATGAAGTTAGTTTTTTTATCTCATTTTGGTATTTTACTTTTTCTAGCATTAATTCCATTTTTGTATCTTCAAGAAGATTTTTTGTCATAATTGCATCATTTAAATCGCTAATATCACTCTCTCCATTTTTATATTGAGATTTTTTTATACTAACTTCAATTTCTTTATTTTTAACATTTAAAATATTTTGTTTAATGGTAAGATTATTTACTAATAAATTTATAATATTGCTATATAACAAATATAAATCATCTTGATTATCCATTTGTATTTTTAGAGCCTCTTGGCTAAAAAGATAATTTGCATAATCAATTTTGGCGCTTATTCCACCAAAATTATAAACTTCTTGGTTTAAACTCAATGAATAATCTTTACTTTCAAAGTTTTCATTATCTTTACTTTGACTAACACTTAAATCAATATGACTAAGCCAATCATATTGATTTACTTTTTGTTTTTCTTCAATACTTTTGATTTTAAGTTCTTTTATTTCATTTTTTAAAGGTAATAAAACACTAGTTTCTTCTTTTGCAAAAACTATAGAAACAAAAAAAATAGGTAACAAAAATCTTTTCATTATTTAAACTCCACATTTACACTTTGACCAAAATCTTTTGAGTCAATTTCAATTTCAGCTTTATATGCTGAAATAAAAGTTTTATCAGGAGTAATATCTAGTTTTTTTATAGTAGCATTTGATTTTTTACCATCTAAATGAATCTCTTTGGATTTTATATCTTTATAATCTTCTTTATTTAAATACAACACAAGCTTTGCTTTACTTGTATCATAAGCGGTTGCTATTTTTGTACCTGCGTTTACATAATCATATTTATTTACAATAAACTCTTTTAGGTATAAATTATTTAAAGTTATCTCTTTTTTATTTAAGATGTCTTTTGTATTTGTTATTGAAAGTTCAAGATTTTTTATACTATTTTTTAATTCAATAATTTGCATATATTTTTCATCTTTTTCATAATCACTTTTTCCTGTAATTGTTTTGTATTTATTGTAATAATTTTCCAAAATTACAAGTTTTTCATTTAAAAGTTTTAGTTGAGTTTGATAAAGATTTAAATTTTCTTTTTCAAGAACATTATCAATTTTTACAATAACGCCATTTACTATACTCATCTCTTTTGTTTTATCAAGAAAAGTAATTTCTCCATTTGTATTTGCATATATACTAAATTCATCTTTTGGTTCGATTTTTGCTATATAGTTATTGGCAAATAAAAAAATTGGAAGTAGTAGAAAAAAATATCGTATCATTTTTAGTCCTTGATTTTAAATAAAGTTGCAAAAAGTGCGGGAACATAAATAAGGTTCAAAATAGTTCCCCATAAAATACCAAATCCTAAAGAAACGGCAATTGGTTGAAGCATCACAGATTCTCCTGTTGGGAAAAATATTAGAGTAAATAATCCTAACATAGTTGTTATTGAGGTTATTAAAATAGGTCGAACTCTAAGTCTAGCTTTTTCAAAAAACTCTTTTCTGAAAATTAAGTTTCCGATCAAAGATCGGAAACTTATCAGAATATCTGAATCTGAGAAGCTAATTTCTTGAGCTTTGCTCAAGAAATTTCCAAGAGACATTCCTCTTGAAAAAGTCTA
>JAIELU010000144.1 GCA_019752775.1 Campylobacterales bacterium
TGCATAATCTAAGCTTCCACCTACTGTTGCTGTTCCTGTTCCTTCATTTACACTTACATCATTTAATGTTAATGTTGTTGCATCTTTTGTATCTGTTACAGTTACTGTTGCTTTATCTGTTGTTACTAGGTTTTCAAAGTTCCCACCTGTTGTACTTACAACTGTTATATCATAAGTTTCACCATCGTTATATACATCATCTGTTTGAATTGTAAACGGTGTTGATTGAACTATTGTTCCTGCTACATAATCTGCTCCAAACGTAATTGTTGATCCATTTGAAAGTGTTACTACTAATGTTGTTTGTGGTGCATAATCTAAGCTTCCACCTACTGTTGCTGTTCCTGTTCCTTCATTTACACTTACATCATTTAATGTTAATGTTGAGGTTGGTCTAGTTACCGCATTTTGTATATTAGGGGTATTTGCTGTCTCCACAGGAATAGTAGAAATAGTTTCACTTAGATTTTCCCATCTTGCAGTATCTGCAATACCATTTAATCCGCCATCAGTCAAAGAAAATATTGAGTTAAATGTTGAACCATTACTTCCATTTCCTCCTGCATCAGGTCCAGCTGCTGCTGCTCCTAGAGATTCTAATAGTGTTTGATAGTCTGTTATCATTGTTAGATTTGAATTTGTATTATTTCCCAATTCAACTGGTTTTGAGATTAGAGCCTCTAATCTATCAATTATCTCTCCACCATCAAAAGAATTATTATCAACGATATTATCTACATCTTTTTCATTTGCATCTTTATTTATGATAATTGCAGTTGGATTAGACATATTTTCTGTATTTGCTTGAAGAAGTGGCACGATACCATTTAACTCTACTTTTATACTTTTTCCATCAACATTAAAAGTTAATATTACAGATTCTTGATTATCTTTGAAATTGAGAACATAATTTGAAAAACCATTTGAGAACACATATTGTTCACCTTTTGCAGCATTAAACTGTAAATCGTTTTTTAAATCTACAACTTTTTGACCATTTTCACTTTTTATAGTAATTTTCATCTTATTTCTCCAATATTTATCTTAGATATCCAAAAGTATAATTTTATACTTAAATATTATATAAATAAAGTCTCTAAAAAGTTTTTTTATTATTAAATTTGAAGAAAAGACAACCTATGCTAGGTTATCTTTCATGAAGAGAGTCTTGTTTTACTTTTAGTATTGGTTTTAATAAGAAATCTAGGATTGTTTTTTTACCAGTTACAATATCAACCGTTGCAATCATTCCAGGAATAATAGGTAGTTTTTTACCTCTTCTTTCTAAATAATTTTTATCAGTTTTTACTAAAACTCGATAATAACTTTTTCCATCTTTTGACTCTTTATCAACGATTGTATCAGCTGAAATTTCTACAATCTTACCTTCTAATCCACCATAAATTCCAAAATCATACGCTGTTATTTTTATAATTGCTTTTTGACTTGGATTTATAAAGGCTATATCTTTTGGGTCAATTTTTGCTTCTACAACTAAGGCATCACTTAATGGTACAATTTCTATTAAATCCATACCAGATTGAACAACTCCACCAATAGTATTAAAATTAAGTTGTTTAATGATCCCATCAACAGGCGAAGTAATAGTTGTTTTTGCAACTTTGTCTCTATCTCCTACTAACTTTGCTTCAAATTTATTTATTTGGCTTACTGTTTTTTGTAAATCTCTTGAAGCTTCTGCTTTAAATGTATCTATTTTTTCTTTAATTCTATTTTGTGCTTCAGAAATTGCAAAATTTGATCTTGAAATAGACAATCTTGCTGTTTGTAAATCACCTTTTGTTACATTGTATTCTTTTTCAATATCTAATAAATCATACTTTGATTTTATTCCTCGTTCAACAAGTTTTTTAATAGTAACTCTTTGTTCTTCAATAAAACCTAAAGTATCTGTTAATTTTTTAATAGTACTTTCAATTTCTTTTAACTCTTGAAATTTTTGACTTTCTTGATTTTCAAGAACTTTTATAGAAGATTTTATTTCTCTAAATCTATTTTCTAATAACAATTTTTCATTTATATCATATCTAGACATATCTTTTATAATTTTTTCATCAAATTCAAGTACTGGTAATTCACTATTAATATCAATCATTGATTCTACTTCTAATCTAGTTTTTAATGCTAATAATGACAAATATTCTTGTTTACTCTCTTCTAATGTTGCTTGAAATCTAGTAGTATCAATTTTCATCAAAGGAGTATCAAATTTTACAATATCTCCTTCTTTTATGAAAATTTCTGAAATAATTCCGCCATCCAAAGACTGAACAGTTTGAATTTTATCTGTGGGGATTACTTTTCCATTTCCTCTAGCTAATTCATCTATTTCAGCAAGTGCTGCCCACAATAAAAGTATTGAGAATATACCTGTAATTAATAAAAATATTATATTAGAAACTCTACTTGGCTCTTCATTTGAATTTGCATAAGAATTATACATAAACTCTAAATCTTCCTCTTTCTCATCTTCTAAACCATAAAGTCTTTTAATCCAATGAAAAAGACCTTTATTCTCTTCAATTTTTTTATTTTTTTGCATAACCTAACCTAACTTTGTTGTAAAAACTTCATCTTTAGGTCCATCAACAATTATTTGACCATTCTCAACAATTATTATTCTATCGACTAATTGTAATAAAGAAGTTTTATGTGTTACGACAATTAAAGTTTTTTCACTAACAATATTTTGAAGTCTATTTATAAATGATTTTTCAGTTTGTCTATCCATTGAATTAGTTGGTTCATCCAGCATTATTATATTGGGGTCTGAAATTAAAGCACGTGCAAGAGTTACAGATTGTCTCTCTCCACCTGATAATCCCTCACCTCTTTCTCCAACTAATAAATCATATCCTGCTTCATGTTTTCCTAAAAAGTCATCAAGTCCTGCTATTTTTGAAACCCTTAATAATTCTTCATCTGAAACATATTGTTCTCCAATTGTTAAATTATCTTTTATTGTTCCCATAAATAAAAATGGCTCTTGAGGAACACTTCCAATTGCATGTCTTAAATCTGTTGGATCTATTTGTCTTGTATCTAATCCATCAATTAAAACAGACCCTTTTGTTGGTTCATATAAATTCATTATAAGTTTTAATAATGTCGATTTTCCAGAACCAATTTTTCCAAGAATTGCAACTTTTTCACCTTGTTTAATCACTAAATTAATATCTTTTAGTGTTTGGTGATTTTGATTCTTATAAGCAAATTGAACATCTTTTAATTCAATATCACCTTTCAAATTCGGTCTACTAATATATGACTTATTTTCTTTCTCAACTGGCATTCTCATAACCTCATCTAGGTTATTTAAAGACAACATTGTTCTATCAAATTTAATAATCATAGCAACCAATTGAGAAATTGGAGCAATTACTCTTCCATTTAAAATCATTGCTGCAATTATTGCTCCCATTGTTATTTCACCCTCTTGAGCTAAATAAACTCCTGCTGCAACAATAGCTATATTAGAAAACTGTGAAATAAAAGCTGTTAAATAAGTAATAGTTTGAGATAAAAAATGACCTTTATCTGCATAATGTACAGTTCTATTAATAGAATTATCCCAATGTGTTTTCATTCTATTTTGAGCTTTTACACTTTTTATAATTTCTAAACCAGAAACAGTCTCTATAAGTGTAGTTTGTTTTATTTGTTCTTCTTTTACAGATTTTGAAATTATTTCTTTAAGTGGTCTTTGCATATACCATGAAATTAATAATGAAATTATTACAGTTATAATTGTTATATATGCTAAAGGACCTGCTATAAAAAATATTACTATAATAAAAATTATTGCAAAAGGTAAATCAACAATAGCTGCCATCGTAGCACCAGTAAAAAACTCCCGCACACTCTCAAAAGATTGTAATCTACTTACAAACTGTCCTGTCGAAGCTGGTTTTGCCTCAAGTTTTATATTTAATAAATGATTAAATATTTTATTTGACATTATCGTATCAGCTCTTTTACTAGCGATTCCAAGAAAATGAGATCTTAAAATTTTTAACAATAAATCAAAAAACATTACTATTGAAATTCCAATAAATAAAGCCCATAAAGTTTCTATTGCATTATTTGGTAAAACTCTATCATAAACATTCATTGTAAAAAGAGGCGTTGCTAAAATAAACAAATTTATAAATAAAGAGACAACTATTACCTGCTGATATATTCCTTTATTTCTTAATAAAGTTCCCCAAAACCACTCTTTTGGATTATCAACAACTACTTCTTTTTCTATTCTATTATTGAAGTTGTATTCTGGTTTTATAATTATAACTTCACCCGTATATTCACTTTGAAGTTTTTCTATACTCATTTGTGTTTCACCTGAAATCAATCCAGGAATAATCACATTTGCAGTTCCTTCTTTTAGGTTATATGTTAATAAAACACAAGCTCTATTTTTATCTAACAATAAAACAGAAGGAAGAGCCAATTTTGTTATATCTTTTAATTTCTCTCTATTTACTGTTTTAGTAACTAATCCTATACGAGAAGAAGCTTGATGAAACATCGATATATTCATTGAAGTTTTATGAATTGGTAATCCAAAAGTTAAAGATTCTGCTGATGTTTCTCTGTTGTGATACTTAGATAAAAAAAGTAGACAACCTAAAAGATCATCTACTTTTCTTCTATCTTTAAGATTTGTTAATGTTTCATTTTCTATTGTATTATCAGAAGTATTTTCCAATATTAACCTTTTTTATAAAAACTCATAAATATTAAAATTATGGCTTATTTGTAAGAGACAAAAGATAATTTATTTTTTAAGTAATTTTGCCATTTTTACGAAGTTTAATGTACCATAAATAACCTTAGCAGATTTTAAAGCCTCATTTATAGTATAAGTAAGGCTTTAAATAAAATATTATTTTTTAGGTGATTGTGGAGTTTTATTTTTTGTGTTTTTTGAAGTTGTTTTTTCATCTCCAAATAATGCACCTAATTCTTCTGATTCTGCTTCTTTTGAAGCTTTTTGTTGTTCAGAAACCAAAGAGCTTAAAGCTTTATCATTTGAACAACCATCTTCTGATTCTAAAACAGTAGTTGTTAACATTGATAATATATTTAAAATATCAAAATAATTTGTATATAAATCATATTCACGTGCCACTAAACTTTTTTTAGCTTCATATAAAACTGTTTGTGCATCTAAAATATCAACAAAGGTTCTTGTTCCTGATTCAAATTCACTTTTATATACTTCAACAATATTTTCATTTGCAATAACATAATCTTTTAGAACAGCTATTCTTTCTTTATTTTTTAGAAATCTTTTATGATTTACTTTGATTGATTCAACAATTTTATTAGTAATTGCATCTAATCTTTCTTTTTCTTCTGCTAAAAATAATGATTCTTGTTGTGATACAGCATAATCTCCACCACCGTTATATAAGTTCCAAGCAAGATTTATTCTTCCATAAGCTTGATTTTCTTTTCCTTCTTCATTTAATGCTAAATCATTATCAGTTAGAGCTTTTAATTCTAGACTTAATTTTGGTAAAAATTTTGAATCAGCTTGTGCAATTTTTTCTCTTTGAGCTTTAATTACTTCTATTTGTCTTTGAATTTCATAATTTTTTAAAACAGCAGATTCTACTGTTTGTTGTAAATTATCTGGTATTTTTGATAAATCAATTTTTGGTCTACACTCATTTCCAGATGGTTCAATTCCTACATATCTTTTAAAAGTACTAATTTTTGAGCTTTTTAAATCTTCTTCTTCTAAATATTTTTCTTTAACAAAACTTAATTTAGAATCAACTTCATAAGTTTCAAGTACTTCTCCACTAATTGACTCTTTTTCTTTTGCTGTTTGAAGATTTTCTTCATTAGTTATAATCATATTTTTTGTTAAATCTAACATTTCATTGTATTGAACTAAATCTTTATAAGCAATGATTGTTTCATAAACAACATTATCAATATTTTTTTCTGTTCTATATTTATTAGCTAAATCATTATGTTTTGCTTCTTGTACTTGACTTGGAGTTAAATTACCATCATATAACATTTGATTCAATGCTATTCCAAAATTATATCCATCTTCTTGATCTGAACCATCTGGATAATCGTTACCAGAATTTGGATGATCATATTTTTTATCAGAGTTACTTTTTTCTAATCTTCCATCCACATCAATTCTTGGATAATAATTAGCTTTTCTTTCATCAATATACTTTCTAAATGCTTCTTGATTATTTTTCTCAGCTATAATTTCTGGATTAGTAGCTAATACTTTATTCACACTCTCTTTTAAGCTAACTGCTTGTAAAGAACCACTTGCTAAGATAGAAATACAAGCAAACCTAAGTAATTTTTTTATGTACATTTTAACTCCCATTAAAATAAATTCAAAGACTCTAAATAATTTTATATATTACTTTACAGCCTTTTCACTTAAGTACCAATTAAAACAATTTTTGATTAAGCTCTATTATCATAATATACAAAATTATTATTTTATCAAAAGAGTAAATATGCAAAAAAATCTCAATTTTAATCACATATTAAAAAACCTAAATATCTTATATATTGAAGATGAAGAAAATATTAGAGCAAATATAAAAAAAACTTTACTTTTATTATGTGAAAATGTATTTGATGTTTCAAATATCAAAGATGCTAAACATATTTTTAATAATCAAAGAGTTGATATAATAATTTCAGATATAAATCTTCCTGATACAGATGGAATAAATTTTATAAAAGAGTTAAGAAAAACTGATAAAACTATTCCTGTAATTTTATTAAGTGCTTTTACTGATACAAAATATTTATTGGAAGCCACAAAATTAAAACTCGTGGATTATCTTACTAAACCTGTTGATTTTAAAACCCTAAATAGTTCTTTACAATCTTGTGTAGAAGAGATTTTGGATAATTCAAGATATTTGATTAATTTCCAAAATAATATTC
>JAIELU010000013.1 GCA_019752775.1 Campylobacterales bacterium
AAATTATATTGATAAGTTTGAATAAATCTTTTATACACACACACATATTTATATACGCCGCCAGCGTCGTTTCCTTCTATATATTATTTTCTATATTATAAATATTATAAATGTAAATAAAGCTTTTGAAAAAAATACTGGATATTTTTTATGTGATGTTATTGGTAAAAATCCAAAACTATTAAAATCAGATATTCAAAATGAAGATTTTTATAAAAATATGTGGGAAGAAATTAAGTTAAATAATTATTGGGAAGGCGAAATTGTAAATAAAAGAAAAGATGGAAAATTTTATATTGAAAGATTGAAAATTAGTACAGTTTATAATGAAGAGAAAAAACTTGTAAATTATATTGCTTTATTTTCTGATATTACTTTACAAAAAGAGCAACAAAAATTAATAAAAGAAAAGCTTTTGTATCAGCAATCAAAAATGGCAGCAATGGGAGAGATGATTGGGAATATTGCTCATCAGTGGAGACAACCTTTGGGTGTAATTAGTATGTCAGCAAGTGGTATTAAATTATGGCAAGAAGATGGTTTATATTCACAAGAAGAAGTCAAAACTTTTGTTAAATCAATATTGAGTTCAGCTCAATATTTATCAGATACGATAGATGATTTTAGAAATTTTTATCAAGAAGATTTAGAAAAAAGTGATTTTGAAGTAAAAAAAGCAATAGATAAAACAATAAATCTTTTAAAAACTGAGTTAATAAAAGAAGAAATTAAAGTTGTATATTTAAGAGAAACAGAGCTTTTTCTAAATGGAATTGAAAATCAATTTTTACAAGTAACAATGAATATTTTAAATAATGCTAAAGATGTATTATTAGAAAAAAATATTCAAAATAAATATATATTTATAGAGATATATAAAGAAGAAGAGAATATTTGTATTGAAATACAAGATAATGCCGGTGGAGTTAATGATCAGATAATTGAACATATTTTTGAACCATATTTTACTACTAAACATAAATCTTTAGGAACAGGAATTGGTTTGTATATGAGTGAAGAAATTGTTACAAAACAATTAAATGGAGAACTTATTGTTTGCAATAAAGTAATTAATTATCAAAATTCAAAATATTTTGGGGCTTGTTTTAAAATAAAAATATAGTTCTTATATTACAAATAGTTACAAAAATAATCATTAAGTATATAATTTATTGATATTTTAATTATTAAGCTTTTTTTATCATAAGAATATCATACATCCTAGGAGGGAATTAGATGAGTTTAGGTCTTCAATCATTCTTTGCAGTGTTCCCTATATTTTTTGCTACTATTTTACTAGTAGGACTTAGAGTTTCTGCAAAAAAAGTAATGCCTTTAGTTTATATATAGGCAGTTGCTATCGCATTTGTGGTTTGGGAAGTTTCATTTAGTAGAGTATTAGCTTCTACTATTGAGGGTGTATTAATTACAATATCTGTTTTATGGATTATTTTTGGAGCTATTTTACTTTTAAATACTTTGAAACATTCAGGTGCAATTATTGTAATTAGATTATGATTACTAGATTTTTTGGACAAAATAAATCTTGGACTGAAGGTTTAGCAATTTTACCTTTTGCTATTTTGGAGGACCTGAATTTCCATCTTTAATTGGAGCATTAGTTGGTCTACCAATAGTTATTCTTGCTGCAAAAAGTGGTTTCTTAGTACCAAAAAAAGCTTGGGATTTTGCTCCTAGAGAAAAATGGCCAGTTTCTTGGGTTTCTAAATTTGAAATGAAATTTGATGCAATGACTTCAAAAATTCCTATGTCTTTAACAAAAGCTTGGATTCCTTATATTTTAGTTGCTGTTATTTTAGTAATTACAAGAGTAAGTCCAGATGTGAAAAAATTTATTTCTTCATTTGCATTTTCTTATAAAAATATTTTAGGTGAGGGATTAAACTTCTCTATAGCGCCTTTATATTTACCAAGTGGGATTTTAGTATTTGTGGTTTTACTTACTTATTTCTTACATAAAATGGAATTTAAAGAGTTAAAAGAAGCTATTGGTGAATCTTCAAAAGTTATGATTGGTGCTGGATTTGTACTTATATTTACAGTTCCTCTTGTTAGAATTTTGATTAATTCAGGAGTAAATGGTTCTGGATTTGATTCTATGCCAATTGCTATGGCAAACTTTGTTGCTCACTCTGTTGGAGATATTTATCCATTTTTTGCCCCAATGGTTGGAGCATTAGGTGCATTTATTGCAGGAAGTAATACTGTTTCAAATATGATGTTATCTCAATTCCAATTTGGTGTTGCCGATGCTTTAGGAATTTCAACTGCATTTATGGTGGCACTTCAAGCTGTGGGTGCTGCTGCTGGAAATATGATAGCTATTCATAATGTTGTAGCTGCTAGTGCTACTGTTGGATTACTTGATCAAGAGGGAGAGACTCTTAGAAAAACAGTTATTCCAACTATTTATTATTGTGTAGTTGTAGGAATTATTGGTCTTATTGGAATGTATTTCTTAGGACTTACAGATCCACTTATGAAATAAAAAAAAGAGAAGTTTAAAACTTCTCTTTTTAAAAATAAGTATTTTCAGTCATATTTGTTATTTGAGTTAACATAGATTCATGATCATTATATTTTATGTTTATAGGATATAACTCTTTTTTATATTTCAAAATTAAAGATGGAAAACTTCTCACATTTAGTGAACGTCTAAAGTTTAATTCATTTTGTAAATCTTCTTCTATTTTTTGAGATTTTAAATCCTCTTCAAACTTCTTTTCATCCATTCCTATTTGTTTTGCTAAGTTTACAAGTATTGAAGCATCACTTGGATTTAAGGCTTTTAAATAATAAGCTTCTTGAATAGCATTTATCATTTCATCTTCTTTGTTTTCATATCTTGCAAGCATTGTTGCTTGACATGCCAGATAAGTTGAACGTCTTGGTTCACAGTTTTTCCAAAAATCATAGTTAAATTTTGTTCCAGTGGTATTTTGTATTTCATGCCAGATATTTTCTATTTTTTCTTGCATGTCTTTTGGCATAATTTCATTACTATGTGCTGCTAAACCACCAACTACATAAACTAATTTTATATTAGAATTTAGATGTTTTTTAAGATTATCTAATGTAGATTTAAAAGCATAACACCAAGAACACATTGGGTCATGGACATAATATAAAGTATAAATCATTATTTTCCTTTTTTATTTGTATTGTATTTAAATAATATTAATTTGGTTTAAAACTTTTTGAGTACAATATGAAACAGTTAAAAAGGATTTTTATGGAATATGAAGAGTTTGAAAAAGCTGTTGATATGTTTGGAATATTAACAAGGGTTTCAAAAAAAGATTTAAAAAAGAAGTATTTAAAACTCTCAAAAATATATCATCCAGATATGGAAACGGGAAGTCCTGAAAAGTTTTTGGAATTAAAAAAAAATTATGATATGCTTTGTGCATATATGGATTCATACTATTTTTCATTCGATAAAGATGAATTTAAACACCAATTTCCGTCATTTACAAACTATAAGAATTGGAATAAATAGGAGATTAAAATGTTTGAAGAAAAAATAAAAGATTTAGTTACAAGTTCATTAGTTGTTGATTCATATTGTTTAGGAACACATTGGGTTTATGATGAAGAACAATTGATTAATAATTCAATAAATTGGAATGCTTTAAATACACCAATTGCTTTATGGCATAAAGGTAAAATAGCAGGAGATTTCACTCATTATGGTGACCAAACTTTATGGTTATATGAGTTTTTAAAAGACAAAAATAGTTTTGATGCAAATGCTTTTAAAGATTCTTGGTTTGAAAAAATGAAGAATTATGCAGGTTATGTTGATGGTGCTTCAAGAAATACGATTTTAAATATTCAAAATAAAGTAAACCCTTGTGGTTCAACTTCTACTGATTTATCAATAGTTGGCAGAATTGCTCCTCTTTTAAAAGTTTCAAAAACAAAAGATGAGTTTTTTAAAAATGTAGAAAAGTTTGTAAGTATTACTCATAATAGTCAACTTGCAAAAGATTGTGCAGATTTTTTTGCAAAATTATTGATTTTAGTTTTAGAGAAAAACGATATAAAAGAATCAATTTTAAAACTAAAAGATAGTTGTGATGAACATTTTCAATTAATGATAGAAAAAGCTTTAAATTCAAAAGAAGAAGATAGTTTTAAAGCTATTAGAGATTTTGGACCAGCTTGTGATATTAATGGAGGATTTAGTGGAGTTATTTATCTTTTAACAAAATATGACAACTTAAAACAGATGATAATAGCAAACTCTAAAGCCGGTGGAGATACAAGTGCTAGAGCCATGATTGCTACTTTAATATTTATGGCAAATAATGAAATAGGGCAATTACCAAAAGAGTGGATGAATATAAACGCAAAAATTTAGAAGGAGTATTTATGAGAAAAACTTTGCTGAATTTTTTTTCAGATAAGTTATATATAGAATTATCAATTACAGCTGTGTTATTTTTGATTGCATTATCTCTTGATAAACTTATGGATTTTATTATTTATATGCTTTATTTTGTGATTTTTCTTGAAATTGTAAGAGCCGTTGTAAATTATGTACGAGAACAGCGAGTATCTATGACTTTACTTGTTGATGCTTTTATTATTTTGGCTTTAAGAGAGTTTATTGTAAATGTTGTAAAGGTAAATAAAGAGGATTTAAATACTTTTGAGGCTTTGTTTTCTAGTCCTATAAATTTTAATCTCATGATTTTATCAGGTGTAATTTTATTTTTGATGTTGATTAGATATTTATCTGTAAAAACATCGCAAAGATATCTTCTAAAAGAAAAAATAGAAGATAAATTTTTAAATTAAGAGAGTTAATATGCAAAAAAGTTTTTTAGTTATAGTTATTTTATTGTTTACTATTTGTAATAGTTTATTGGCAAATGAGAACTATACAAAAGAAGAAATTCAAAGAATGATTTCAAAAATGGTAATTCTGGGCTTTAATGGTGAAAATATAAATCAAAATGATGAAATATATAAAGATATAAAAGCAGGTTTAGGTGGAGTTATTTTATTTGATAAAGATCCAAATGATAAGAAAAAAGTAAAAAATGTTAGAAATAAAGAACAACTAAAAAAACTAACTTCACAACTTCAAATCATTTCAAAACAAAAACTTTTGATTTCTATTGACCAAGAGGGTGGAATTGTTCAAAGATTAAAAGTTGAAGATGGTTTTGTAAATACTTTAAAAGCTAGTGATGTGGCTTTAAAAGGTGAAGATTTTGCGAAACAAACATATAAATTATTAGCAAATGATTTAAGAGAATCTGGAATAAATACAGATTTCGCACCAGTTGTTGATTTGGCAATTAATAAAGAAAATAAAGTAATTGTAACGCGTGGAAGATCATTTGGACAATCATCAAATGAAGTTATAAAATACTCTTCAATTTTTGTAGAAGAACTAAAAAAACAAAATATTATTTCGGTTTTAAAACATTTCCCAGGTCATGGTTCATCTTTAGGTGATTCACATTTAGGATTTGTAGATATTACAAATACATGGAATGAAAAAGAGTTAGAGCCATATAAATATTTTATTAAAAATAATAAAGTTGATATGATAATGACAGCTCATGTTTATAATAAAAATTTAGATGCAACAAATCCAGCAACTTTATCTTATAACATAAATACAAAATTATTAAGAAATAAGTTGGGGTTCGAAGGAGTTTTAGTGAGTGATGATTTACAAATGTACGCTATTTCAAAACATTATGATTTAAAACAAACTTTAACTTTGTCTATTAATTCAGGAGTAAATATGCTTTTATTCGCAAATCAATTGGCAAAACCAATTACCTTAAAACAGATAGTTGATATAGTTTATTCACAAATTTTAAATAAACAAATTTCGTTAGAGCAAATCATCAAATCAAATCAAAGAATTGATAAGATGATGAATATCTAAAAATAAAGAGAAAACTTCTCTCTTTAGTTAATCAAATAAATAATTTCTTATTTTAGGATTTCAATTATAGAATTCTCAAATCTTTTAAAACCTTTTATCATCTCTTTTTTTGTGATATTTAAAGGTGGTAAAAATCGAATTATATTTTTTCCTGATTTTAAGATTAATAAACCATTTTTTAAAGAAGAATTGATTAGTTCATTTAATTTTGTATCATCTTTTAAAACCAGTCCTTGCATAAATCCATGACCATTTTTTTGTATAAATAAATTTGGATATTTATTCATAAAATAAAGAAGATAGCTATCAAAAAATTTGATATTTTCTTGTAATGTCCCAATATTTGAATATTTTTCTAAAATATCTAAAACTTTACAAGAAACAGTGGTACTTAAATGATTCCCTCCAAAAGTTGAACCATGATCTCCAAAAGTAAAAATATCTTTTTTACTTGTCATCATAACTCCAATAGGAATACCTGTTGCTAAGCCTTTAGCTAAAGTTATAATATCTGGCTTAATTTCAAAATATTGAGAAATTAAAAAGTTTCCACTTCTATAAACTCCTGTTTGAATCTCATCTACAATCAAAAGTAATTTCTTTTCTTTTAAGGTTTTTTCTAACTTCTTTATTTGAGAAATATCTTGCATAAAAATGCCACCTTCTCCTTGAATTAATTCAAGCATAACAGCAACAGTAGAATCATCTATCAAAGAAATAGCTTCATTTATATCTTCTGCATAAACAAATCCATCAGGATAAGGTCCAAAAAATTTGTGCTTATCTTCTTGAGCAGTTGCTTTTAAAGTTGCAATTGTTCTTCCATGAAAAGAATTTTTTATTGTTTATTATAATAAAGTTGACTGGAGGATATGCTGTTTTGTTTACAAATGTGTTTCATTACGATTGGTATTGAATAAAGTGAATTAATGTAAGAAAACTAAAAATAGGATAAAAATACATAAATTG
>JAIELU010000128.1 GCA_019752775.1 Campylobacterales bacterium
ACTGCTTGGAAAATAAGTCTTATATCTTTGATTTGCATTTCATCAATATCAGCGATAATAGGAATATTCTTCAAATCTTCTTTTGTTCTGATATATTTCTCAACAATTAGTTCTTCATTACTTTTACCAGTCCAAGTTCCAAATTGGTCTAAAGCTCTTACTTGTCCTACTAATGTCTCAATAAATAGTTTTTTAGCATCCATATTAGGCAGCCTTCTTTTCAATAATTTTTTTAATAAATGGTGGAGGATTAGTATTTAACATAGTCGTTAATTTTTTTAGTTCTTCTTCTATAGAAACAGGATCTTTATATTTAATTGGGAATATTCCATTATTTATGATTTTTGCAGCTGCTATTGCTCCAATATTTGTAAAATAAACAATGTCTATACCTTTTAATAATTCAACAGTTTTATCAGTATCTTTATCTTCAATTTTTATGATTTCACAAACAGTTGTTGCCTCTTTACCTACTTCATAAACTGCAAATTGCTTTGCGCTTCCAAAGTGAGAGTCTATATTTTCTAAATCACTTGTAGCAAAAGCGATTCTAACAGTTCCACTTGTTGGTTCGTTCGTTTGTATTTTTATACTTTTCATCTTACTATCCTAAAAGTTTGTATCTTGTGAAATATATGCAATTAGTGTTCCACAACTTAAATTTATTTACCTATGGCAAAAAGATAAAAAATATTGTTTTTTGTATTCAAAAATTCTTTACTAATATCATCAAAATAAGCTCCTATTCCACTGCAAGACAAGTTTAGAGAAGTACTTCTTAGATATAAAATTTGAGCAATAAATCCTGTTAAAATATAAGAATAAAAGTAATTGTGTCCTGCTTTACATGTAAAAAATATAGTAAATGCACTTTGTCCAGAAAGTTTTTGATTAAGAGCTAAAGTTGTCAACTTCTCAGTAAAATCAGCTTCATTTTCTAAGTTGGCATTTTTGTATAAACCTTTTTTTATTCCCTCAATATGGTTATTTACAAAATAAATTTCTATACCAAAAGTATTTGCAAATTTAAAAATATCTTTTGTAATAAATAAAAAATTATCTTTTGAAATAGTTTCATTATTAAAAGCTCGAATTGAGCGTCTATTATTTATGGCATTTTGGAGATTTTCTTTTGATAAATCATTTAATAAATCAATTCCGAATATTTTTTCTAGTTCATCTTTTTGGCAATCATGATAAAAATCTTCTACAAATTTTTCTTTTAATTGATAATCACAAGCACAAACATTTATTATTGGAGTTCGTAACTTTTTTGGTTCAATAGTTTTTTGTGATTTAACAGTAATACTTGTATAAAATGATTCAAAATTATCAAAAGAAAACTCTTCATTTAAAGCACTTTTATCAAAATTAAAATCAATTTCACATTCGATATTTTCAAGTTTTAAAGCTGAAAATATGGAACCTAAAAAATGTCCAGTATCAAGTAAAAGATACCTAATTGCTCTTTTTTCATATTTCCAAACAGTCCTAAATAGGCATTTGAGATCAAAAATATAAATTTCTTTTGTTCTTTTTCTTTGAAATAAAACTCAACTCCGTCATTACTTAATTCATGGATTAAAGTAAGATTATTTTCAAGTGGTTCATAATGATAAATTCCACTAATAAATCCTTTAATTGCACGAATTTGAATATATAATTCACAAGGATACAATCCACCAGCACTAGGATTCGCTCTTAAATCAACTTTTTCTTTTCCATAGGTTTTTGTTGTGGTGATTTTCCCAAAGTTTTTTATAAATTTTAACTCCTCATAATCATCAAGATTAAATCTTTGATAAAAATGAGGATATTTTTTATAAGCTCTTGGTTGAGTTCTATAATCTATAAAGTTTGCTTGATTAAAATACTTTTTTTGATTTATATCAGTTTGATCATGATAAATTTGCATTTTTTAGTAGTTTTACAATTTTTGGAGTTACAGCTAAATCGATTGCTTTAAATCCATCTAAGCTTTCAAAGTTAGTTTTTGCATTGTGTTTTAAAAGTAATTCAACAAAATCATCTTTTCCAGCACTTGCACAATACATTAATGCAGTCACATCATTTACATTTTGTGAATCTATATCAATTCCAGCACGAACTAGTGCTTCAAAACACTCATAAGAGTTCCCAAAACAGGCATTCCATAAAGCAGAATTCCCATCTATATTTTTAATATTTAAATCAGCATTCAATGATAATAATTCATCTACAACAATTATATTAGCTTCTCTACATGCTTTCATAAGTGCAGAATTTCCATATTTCCCAACAGCATTTAAATCTTCCTGTGAATATTCATTTTTAATTAACCACTCTTTTAATAAAGTAGTCATTTTAAACACCCATCCAATTTTCGTGAGTATGACCTTTTGGTTTGAAGTTCACAACTTCATTTAAAATAATAGAAAAATCTTCAATTTTAAAATCATCTTCTAAATCAGCAGAAATCTCTTTATATTTTATAACTCCCTCTTTATCAATTATAAAAATAGAATTTGCAATCATAGAATCATCAATATTAACTCCAAATTTAAGTGAAAAATCTTTAAAGTCATTTGAAATAAATCCTTTATCTAAAGCAAATTTTTCTGCAATATCTTCAACTTGTTCTTGTTCACTTGGAGTTATTAAATAAGCATAAACTTTTCTTTTTGTTGAGTTTATTACTTTATGTATTTCACTTGTGTATTTATTTATGTCATTTAAACTAATCATAACTTGAACAGAAGGTGCCATTAAACCAATTACTTTTGTTTCATCATTTGCCATTTTTACTCTTACTGCTGGTGCTTCACCCTCAATCTTTCTATCTTTTTCCCCTAAAGTGTAGGCCTTGTTTTTGTATGTAACTTCCATTTATAAAATTTCCTTGTGTATTATTTGACAATCTTTATTTACCATGATTAATGATTTTATTAATTTATTTTCTTTATCATCTAGATTAAATGTTTTTGCAAAAGACTTAAAATCATTTGAAATTATTGATTCATTTAAATCAAACTCTTTTATAATATTTTCAATTTCTTTTTTTGAACTAGTAGTTATGATAAAACACTCTATGTCATTTTCTGAGCAATGAATACTATTTTTTAGTTGTTCATTAAATTCATATATATTTGGTAAAGTGATAATAATTTGTGCATTTAATCGTGGCATTCCTATTAACTTTATAGTTTATTTAACATTTTTACACTTGTAAATGGAACTAATTGCATATTTGGATTAATGCTCATTTTCAACTCCTAGTTTATGATGATTTATCAAATTTGCTAATTCAAAAAGTAAATATGAGCTTCCCTCATATAAAATATCATTTTTAAGTTGGTTTCCTAAGCTTTCAAAATCAGGATAACCACGAACTAACAACGCTTTTTTATGTTTAATTGCTAGTCTTTCTGCATGAAAATTTGATATAACTAAATCACTCTCATGCAAAAATGATTCCACATCTTCAAAATCCCCAATTAAAAGGTTGTCACATGGAATTTCATCTAATAAATCATTTCTATGAGTGGTTACTATGGCTTTAATATGTGCCCCTGCTTCTATGATTGTATTTGCTACACTAATAGCTTGGTCAGGCTCAAGTGCAATTACAACATTTGAGCTTCCAATAACAAAGTGGGTATCTAAAAGTGCATCTTGGTGTCTTTTTCTCCATCTTACAATTGAGGGATGTGGTTGAGAAATATTTTTTACTTTGCATAAGATTTTGAAGAATTTATCACTTTGTTCTAATCCACCTAAAGAGTCAAAGTGAAATAGTTTTATATTTGGATTTTTTTCAAGAATTTTAGTACCACATTTTTCAACACTTTGTCCAATAGTAAATACAATTGAAGAAGTTGCAAGTTTTTTAATATCTTCAACGCATATTCCCCCACTTGTTAGTGCACCTTGTTTTAATCCTAAATGTCCATCTAATGATTCACTTAAATCTGGAAGTGAAAAAACTTCATAACCAAATAAAGAGATTGTATCTTTGATTTTTTCCACTTCTATTGGTTTTAAATTTACATTTGGAATGATTAAGGCTTTGTTTGTATCGATTTCTGTTGATGAGGCAACTAATTGTTGAATTATTGCTTCAATAGATTTTGAAAAACCACTCTCAATTGAGCCCTCAAAATCAGGTGTATTTACATAAACCATTTGTTGAATATCTTCAACTAATTTACTAGCACCCATAATATCATCACCTTTAGTTTCAGTAAGTCCAGTTGTAAAAAGTCCTACTAAATCAGGTTTTACTTTTGCAGTGATGTTTTTAATACTTTCACTAATAGCATAATCCCCACCATCAATTACAGCTGTAATATCATTTACTGCTGTTGTTTGAACTGCGATTGGGTCATTAAAATGTCTTGTGAAAAATACTTTTGAAAAAGAGGCACAACCTTGAGCACCGTGCATTAAAGGCATACAATTTTTTATACCTAAGAAACATAACATTGCTCCCATTGGTTGAGATAGTTTAATAGGGTTTAGTTGTAGTGGTTTTTTACTTATTGCTTCCATTTTAATTATTCCCCCAAGGTTCGGGATTCCCAACAACTTTAAATACTTTATTGTTAACGGCATTTGCTACATCAATTGCTAGATTTATAAGTCCAGAATAAGCTCCATAAGATACTTTTTTCTCTTGGTTTACATCTACAAAGGCTACTTTTTTCTTAATAGCTGTATATAAACTTCTTCCACCTGCAAGTAAAATATCAATTTTATGTTCATCTATTAATTGAGCTTGTTCTACTCCTGGGTTTGTTATTAAGATTTTTACATATTGTGCACAAATCTCTTTATCTTCTAAAGTTGCTTTTTGAACACTTGTTGCAACAACATCAACTCCTATATCTTGTAAAGCAGAAGCTATTGACCAAGTTTTATTTCCACCTGTATTTAAAATAGCTTTTTTACCCTCTAATATTTTTCTATATGGAATTAATATCTCTTCAAGTTTCGCTTCTTCTTCTGCAATTAGTGCTTCAGCTCGTGCTGTTAATGCTTCATCTCCAAAAGCATTTACAATACTTCTAATTGCGTTTGAAGTGTCACGTTTCCCATAAAATGAGATAGAAATATATGGAATTTGATATTTTTCTTGCATTTTTCTAGTTAGTGAAATTAATGATTTTGCACAAACAATTACATTTAATTTTGCAGTATGAGCCATTTGAATATTTTCAATTCTTCCATCACCTGCTAGTGTTGAGATTACTTTTATTCCGATTTTTTCTAAAAGTGGTGTGTATTGCCACATGTCACCTGTAACATTGTATTCACCAATTAGATTTATTCCAAAAGGATGTATCTGTTGGGGTTCTTTTGTTCCTATTAGTTGATGCAGCACTGATTCTCCACCAAGTCTTGAACCAAGATTCTTACCACCAACAAAACCAGGAGAGTGAATAACAACAATAGGAATACCATGTTTCTTTTCCATTCTTCCACAAACATTGTCCATGTCATCACCAATCATGGCAGTAACACAAGTTTCATATACAAAAATACCTTTTGGATTTTTATGTTCAACTATGTAATCAATAGATGCTTCTAGTTTTTTATCTCCACCAAAAATGATGTCATTTGTATTAACATCAGTTGAGTATCCCATAACTGTGTTATTTTCACCTTTATGAGAAGTAAGAGTTTGTCTAGTTTCCCATGAAGCTCCTATACAAGTAGCAGGTGAATGAACTAAATGAATAACATCTGCAAATGGGAAAAGTGAAATTTGAGCTCCCTCAAATGCGCAACCACCACTTGTTGCTCCTGGTTTTGGTTTATCACATGAAGATTTTTTTGTTTTATTATGTGAGCAATCACTTTCGCTCAAGAGTTCTCGAATTAATTTTTTATTTATCATAATAGACTCTTTATAATTGGATTTTATTAGAGTTATCATGCAAGATATATTCCTCTATAGAAGGGAACGATATTTGCATAGATACTATTATCAAAATAAAGGAGTAAAAATGATAGCAATACCCTTAGATAAAAAGGAATCTACAACGATTTCTGAGCTTTATGGGAACACTCCATACTTTGCTTTTTTAGATGAAGAGACTGGAACTTTTAAAGTTGTAGAGAATCAAGGTTGTGGCGATGGAATGAACACAGCTGCGTTTGTCTCTGATAAAAACATTGACAGTACAATTTTTTATTATATGGGTGAAAAAGTGTATGACTATTTGGAAGATAAAGGTTTAAAAGTTTATAGCTGTTTAAAAACTCATTACAGTATTGATGAGATTTATATGCAGTTATTGGTAAATAAAGCCAAACTTGTTACAAAAGAAAATAGTTCAGCACTTTTAGATTCTGGTAATAGTGCTTGTACTTGTAAAGCTAAATAAAAAAGTAGGTTTTAGTATATGAAAAAGGATTTGGATTATTATTTATCATTAAATTATCCCCTTGAAGTTTA
The DNA here is from genome assembly GCA_019752775.1 of Campylobacterales bacterium. GTDB lineage: Bacteria > Campylobacterota > Campylobacteria > Campylobacterales > Arcobacteraceae > Aliarcobacter. The sequence goes on from JAIELU010000128.1 coordinate 6,437, forward strand.
TAGTGGAGAAAATGAAATTGGTGATGCTTTCTTAGTAGAATATATAGATTTTGACATAAAAGCTTCTAGTGAAGATTATGAAGAAGCAGTTATATTGGCAAAAGAGTATTTAAAAAAGCATTTAGAAAAACAATTAGAATTAAATAATCCAATCCCAAATCCAAATGAAGGAACTAGATTTATGGAACATAGAGCTGCACTAGAGGCATATAAAAACAAAGATTTTAAAAAAGCACATGATATTTGGATAGAAGAAGCCAAATTAAAAAATGATCAAGCAATGGCAAACTTAGGTTTAATGTACTTAAAGGGTGAAGGCGTTGAAAAAGATTATACAAAAGCAAAAGAGTGGTTTGAACAAGCAAGTGCTTATGATAATGATTCTGCTAATTTTAATTTAGCATT